>CAZILJ010000610.1:0-2252 GCA_964539915.1 uncultured Acidobacteriaceae bacterium
GGCCGTGTCAAACCCGAACGTGAAGTCGGTCACCGACAAATCATTGCCGATCGTCCTGGGCACGCGAACAATTTTCATTCCCTTCTGGAACAGTTCGTGCCCAATCTTCTGCTCTTTTGCGAGCCGTCACAGCCAATGGTGACGATGGCGTCGATTCCCAGCTCTTGCAGTTGGCAAGGATATCGTCCGAGATATCGCGCTCAACTTCCCGGCCGTTCTCTTCCGACTTGTATTTGAAGGGATTGCCGCGGTTCGTAGTGCCTAGAATCGTTCCGCCGCGCGGCAGAATTCGGCTCACTCGATCGAGCGTGAGCTCCAACGATTTCTCCGGCCAGATGAGGCCGTCGAAACCATCCGGGATTGGGCTCACTTTCCAGTGGTGTTTTGAGGATAGCAGCTTTCGTAGCGCGCGCATCAGAGCGTTGAGGCCGGGATCATCTCCGCCTCCGGTAGCGATTCCGACGCAGCCCGTATTGCCTGTTGGTGGTTCGCCGCCATTGGCTGCAAGAGGATCCCTTGAGGCTGCACCCACGAACAACGAACCGATGATAATCGGCGGGCAGCGAGTGCCGCAAAAATCGGGGTGCTGGTGGGAGTCAACGAACTCAGGTCCCGCAAAGATGGCGAGCAATACGGGACCCTGACTCTGAAGGCTAACGCCGGTTTATGGGTTCACAGTCAAAGTTGCCTTGCCGACCACCGTCGTACCGGGATACGTTACGTTGATGGTGTACGTTCCTGCCGCTGCCGAACTCGAAGGCAAGAATCCTTCGCCCGAACCTGCAACAAACGAGATGGAGAAATTCGAATTTTGATTCGTACCACTCGAATCCAGAACATTCCAGGTCGCTCCCTGAGTAATGTCACCACCAGGCACCGCGGTCGCGTGGAAAAATACCGCCGTTCCATTTATGGTAACCGCTTGGGTGCTCGGGGAGATAGTGATGGAGTTCACTCCCGACAGCACTACCGAAACCGACGACGTTCCCGTGCACGCCGTACATCCGCCAGACGAAGCAGTAATAGTGGCCGTGCCCGACTGTAACCCCGTCGCGATTCCCGAAGTTTGTCCTATCGACACCGTGGTCGCATCACTCGAAGACCAAACGACCCCGGAGGTTAGCGTCTTCTGGCTTCCGTCATCAAAGGTTCCGGTCGCCGTCATTTGGAATGTCTCATTCACATTAAGGGACAATCCCGAAGGGCCGACGGAAACTCCGGTCAACGTTGGATTCACGAAAAAACCCCGGCAGCTAATCGCCAGGGCCAAGGTTGCAAGCGCAGAAAAGGCGCCGATCAGCCGGAGTTTCTGCTTCGTGGATGACATACTCGTTGACACTCCTTGGGCGCGCGCCTGCTCAGTTCCTGTCCGATTCTTCTAAGGGTCGGTCTGCAAAAATTGTAGCAGAGAAGATTTCGCCCTGGTGAACACTGCGGTGCCTGAACTGTAGGCGCGGAACCATCTCCGCCACTCGCCGCTTTCCACTCTGTTCTCGTTTAGAACGCCCAGTCAAAGCTCGCTTGCAAAAAAAACGGCATCCCGGTCCGTCAAGATTTTCCTGGAGCAAAAGGAAAAATGGTCGGCGCAGAGGCACTGGCCAAACCATTTGCCTCACTTCCACCTAAATCCCTTTATGAGGCTCCCCTTTCGGAGGACTCTGACGCGGAGCACTCTGCCTCGGAGGGCTCGGTGGACGGGAATTCTGCCGGGGCGCGCTCTGCCGCGTCGGCGGCGCCGAGTGGGTCACCTTGGGCTGGTTCTGGGGATGAATCTCGGCCGGCCGAGCCTGGTTGGGATGAGCCTCGTTTGGACGACTGCCGTTTGCATGGGTGGTGTTCACGCTCGATCCTCCGCTCTTGGATGGCGGCGTGAAAGGCCGGAATCCCGCGTTGGAATTTGTCCTGTTCGCTGGCGAGGACGGTCCGCGCGCCTGTTTTGGCGACATTGCCGGCGCGTGATATTCACCGCCAGCCGCCCTGGCTGGAACCGCAGAGCGGGCGCTGAAATCGCCCGGCCGGGAGGTCGCCGCGATCGCGGGACGCCCATGATTTTCAGACGCGAAGTTCTGCCGATTCTGGCTCGCGAGCCGCTCGTGCTCGCTCTGGGTCGCAATCGGAGCAATGTGCCGTTCGTGTACGGCCAATTCTTCCTGCCGCGTCGGACGCGCCTCAATTCCTCCGGATCCACCGTTATAGCTGACATTCCTGGTATTGTTCACCACCACGGTTCGGTTGTAGACCCGGGTCACGTT
>CAZILJ010000611.1:0-3228 GCA_964539915.1 uncultured Acidobacteriaceae bacterium
ACAGATCCCGCACCTGAGCCACAGAATCCGGTGTGAGACAATTTCGGGTCCGCCCACAGTTTAACGAACTGGAATAGACCGGCGTTGCAGCTATGAATCTTTCCGTCGTCATCATTACCGTTAACGAAGAAGCGAACATCAGCCGCACGCTCGCAAGCGTAAAGCCGCTGGTCGCCGACGGCAAAGGAGAGATCATCGTGGTTGATTCGGGCTCGACCGACCGGACCGTGGAGATCGCGAAATCTTTCGGAGCGAAAGTTTTCGTCGAAGAATGGAAGGGCTACGCCGCCCAAAAAAACTCGGCCATCGACAAAGCGAAGGGAGATTGGATTCTGAGCCTGGATGCGGACGAGGAGCTTAGTTCCAATCTCGCCGCTGAAATCACCGCAGCTCTTAACGACCAGAGCCTTCGCGAAAACAATCAGGGGGTACCTGATTGCGCGACCGACCGCTTGCAAGCGATTTTGCAGGTACAGCGCGACGCGGGGATCCCATTGAGCCGGTTCACGTTTGGGTATTGGCTGCGTCGCAACAATTTTTTTCTCGGGCGATCGATCAAGCATGGCGGCTTCTGGCCCGACCCCAAGATGCGCCTGTTCCGGCGCGGGGCAGGCCGATTTGAAGATCGCTCGGTTCACGAGGACGTCCGGTTGGAGGGCCCGGAAGGGACACTTGACAACGCCCTCATCCACCATTCCTACCCGACGCTCTCGGATTACATCGACCACATGAACCGCTACTCTTCGCTGGGCGCTGAAATGGTCGCGGCCAAAGGCAGGGTACGCTTCAGTTTCGTCAACATCGTCCTGCGCCCAATGTTCAGCTTCACCTACAACTACTTCTTTCGCCTCGGGTTTCTCGACGGCCGCGAAGGATTGCTGCTGCACCTCTACCACGGCGTGTACGTCTCGTGGAAATATGCCAAGGCGTCAGAGCTATCTCGAAAGCAACCGTGATGGCCCCGAGGCGTTGCTCTCATGCGTCTGGACGCAACCTGGGCATCCCCATCGAACCGACGCTGACCGACCGGTCGTTTGACCCCGTCGCACTCGCCTTGCTCCTGCGCCGTCACTTCCCTATCATCAAAACAGAACACTGGGGTCCGCATGGTTAAGAAGCCTAAGCTGCAAGTGGCCGAGAGTCCGATCGCTGACGTTTTTGAGAACCGACATCCTTCCGACGCCGAAAAGAGTTGGGCTGAGAAAACACTGTCGCCAACGGTTGAAAAATCTCCAGAGCGGCCGATCGGGGCGCCCACTGGCACAAATCTGGACGAGCACGGCCACGCGCGCTTCACCACCATTTCCGGGGTACCGATTCGCCGCCTCTACACGCCAGCTGACTTGCCCGAGGATTGGAGCGAAGAGCGCTACCTTGGCTATCCCGGCCAATCGCCCTACACACGCGGCATTCACGCGACCGGATATCGCGGCAAGCTTTACACGATGCGGCAGTTCTCTGGCTTCGCCTCGCCCGAGGAGACCAACCAGCGCTACAAATATCTGCTCGAACATGGCGGCAGTGGGCTGTCGGTTGCTTTCGATCTGCCCACGCTGATGGGCTACGACTCCGACCATCCGGCCAGCGAAGGGGAAGTCGGCAAGTGCGGTGTCGCCATCGATTCGCTCGAAGACATGGAAATCCTCTTCGGAGGCATCGATCTCGAGAAGACCACGGTTTCGATGACCATCAACTCGCCCGCGTCGGTGCTGTGGGCGATGTATCTGGTCGTCGCGGAAAAGCAAGGTGCCGACTGGAAAAAGATTTCCGGCACGATTCAGAACGATATTCTCAAGGAATACATCGCCCAGAAGGAGTACATCTATCCACCAGGGCCGTCGATGCGACTGGTTATTGACACCTTTGAGTTTGGTTCGCTGTTCACGCCGCGGTTCAATACGATTTCCATCAGCGGATACCACATTCGCGAGGCGGGCTCAACTGCGCTGCAGGAACTGGCGTTCACACTTTACGACGGCGTCGAATATGTCGAATGGGCACACCGCCGCGGCCTGGATGTGGACGAGTTTGGGCCGCGCCTGAGCTTCTTCTTCAACGCGCACAACGACTTCTTCGAGGAGATCGCCAAGTACCGCGCCGCCCGCAAGATCTGGTATCGCGTGATGAAAGATCGCTTTAGCGCGAAGAACCAGCGCACATGGCTGATGCGTTTCCACACGCAAACGGCGGGTGTGTCTCTGCCCGCGCAGCAGCCGATGAATAATATCGCCCGCGTGGCCGTGCAGGCGCTGGCGGCGGTGCTGGGCGGAACCCAGTCGCTGCATACCGATTCCTATGACGAGGCTCTGGCTCTGCCTACCGAAGAAGCTGCGCGCATTGCCCTCCGGACGCAGCAGATCATCGCTTATGAGTCCGGTGTGACCCAGACTGTCGATCCTTTAGGAGGATCGTATTTTCTGGAAAACCTGACCTTGCAAATGGAAAGCGGCACCTTCGATTATTTCGGCAAACTCGATGCCATGGGCGGCATGGTGAAGGCGATTGAGCGCGGCTATCCGCAGAAAGAAATCGCCGAGGCGTCTTACCAGTACCAGCGAGCGGTCGAGGCCCGCGAGAAAGTGATCGTCGGCGCCAACGAGTTCGTCATCGAAGAGCAGTCCCCGCACATCCTCTACATCGATGAGTCCGTCGCTCGCCAGCAGTCGGCGAAGCTGAGAATCCTTCGTGCGCGCCGCTCGAATGACGAAGTGCACCGAACTCTGGAGGCCCTAAAGAAGGCCGCAGCGCAGGAGCCAAATGCCGGAAACAACGGGAACATCTCCTCGGCCAACACCATGCCCTACATCGTGGACGCCGTCCGCGCCTACGCAACCGTGGGCGAGATCTGCGAGGCCTTGCGGCAAGTCTATGGGACCTATACCGAAGTCAGCATCACTTAAATTGGCGACCGACCACGCGGAAAAAAGCGCAGGAACTGCGGAGAAAGACGCGACGGGGATGGAAGGCCTCTCAAATTGCTTTAGCTTGTCCCTCCTAAGTACCTGAAAATACTGCCGTCCGGCGATGAGTGAGATGGCATCAAGCGTGCGATCTAGGAAGTCTGTAAGGGCTAGCGTCGAAGCGAGAGCAACCGAACTTTATGGGGAATGAAGCGGAGCTCGGGGCACCCCGAGGCTGGAAAACCACGCAAGCGTATGCCATGGCAGCCACATGCCTGGTCATCGGCATCGCCTTGGGATATCTGTTTCGCGGCTCGGCGGCCCGTCC
>CAZILJ010000612.1:0-3545 GCA_964539915.1 uncultured Acidobacteriaceae bacterium
TAGACGACCCAGTCTTGCCGATAAAGCGTGCGCAGGAAGAAGTCGAAGTGCTTGTTCTCATGAAGAGGCATACACTCGCCGGGAATGGATGGGAAGCGCGAAACTATATCTAGTCTTGATCGGGAAAGAAGAGATAGAATCGGTTTTCAACTCATTCCTAATTAGTGTTCGCTGCCCTGATAAACCGGATTATCACGCGTTGAACCGTGTACCAAGATGGTTTTCCCCTAAACCTTGGCGAAATGCTGTAGGAAGACCCTTCGATCACAGTACAGAACTCGGATACACGGATGATTGAGCCGTGTATCGCGGATTTTTCTCCCACAATGCCTCGGAGGGTCGATCAAGGGCAGGAGGCAGCCAGAGTTCGGCGAGGAATTCGCCTGACTCGACGCTGATTTCCCCCAAGGATGACCATTCGTGAACGGGGTTGTTCGGAAACGAACACGCTCTATTCTTAACTGTTTATTTTTCTCTATTATTGTCCGGCACTTACGTGGTCCGCGATTGGTTCATGGATTGCTGGTTACATTCATCGAGGAAGAAAACACCTGCTATGAACAGCCTGCTTCAGGATCTGCAGCACGCGTTGCGCATGGTTCGGCGCAATCCAGGCTTTGCCGCAGTCACGATTTTCACCCTGGCGCTGGGCATTGCGACCAGCGCCACCGTTTTCGGGTGGGTGGATGCGATCCTGCTTCATCCGTTGCCGGGAGTGGCCGACCCGGATCGCCTGGTGGCGCTCGAAACCCTGACACCCGGAGGCGCGTTCGCCACCAACTCCTATCCGGACTATATCGATTTCCGCGATCGTCTGAAGCTGGTAAGCGGGGTTGCGGTAACTCTGCCTGCAGCCTTCAGTGTCGGGCAGGAAGACCATGCCGAGCGGGTGTGGGGGGAACTGGTTTCGGGGAACTTCTTCTCCGTGTTGGGCGCGAAAGCAGAGTTGGGACGGACGTTCCTTCCTGAGGAATTCGGGGACAAGCCCGGAGCCTTTCCTGTGGCTGTAATCAGCGACAGTTTCTGGCGCTCTCACTTTGGCGCGGACCCGCAGATTGCCGGCAAAACGATCCGAGTCAATCAACACGAACTGAGCATCGTGGGGGTTGCCGCGCCGGAATTTCGCGGCTCCATGCCCGGGATGGCACGCGATCTCTGGATACCGTACATGATGCAGCCGGTCTTGAACGGTGTTGGGGAATGGATGCTGCGCGATCGTAAAGACCGCAACATGATCGGCATGGCGCGGCTGAAAGATGGCGTAACGCTGGAACAGGCGCAGCAGGAGCTTGCCGCCCTGGCGGCCCGCATGGCCACCGTGGACGCGGACACCAACGAGGGCTTGAGCGCGACATTTCTGCCGATGGCGAAATCACATTTCGGGCCACAGAGTATGCTCCTGGCGCCGCTGCGCCTTTTGCTGGGTGTGTGCGCGGTTGTTCTGCTGATCGTCTGCGCCAATGTTGCGAATCTTCTGCTGGCGCGCACCACAGCTCGGCATAAAGAGTTCAGCACGCGTATGGCTCTGGGCGCCGGCCGCGCGCGGGTGGCGCAGCAGGTGTTCGCTGAGAGTTTCGTGCTGGCGGCTACGGCGGGACTGACTGGACTATTTGCTACGCAGGGGCTGGGCCGGGTGCTGGTCCTGATGTTGCCTGCAGGACAGACGGCCCCCGTTGTTTACCAGCCAATCGGGTGGCGCATGTTGCTCTTTGCCGCGTCGCTGTGCTGTGTTGTCGCGTTTCTCACCGGCGTGCTGCCCGCACTCCAACTGAAGCGGACGGCTCTGCATGAGCGGCTCAACGAGGCCGGAAAAAGCGGTATGTCGGGAGCGCATTCGCATCGCATGCGCTCCGTGCTGATCACCGCCGAGGTATCTCTGGCGCTGGTGGCGTTGATTGCCGCCGGACTCTTTGCCCGAAGTTTCCAGGCTCTGCGAGAGATCAACCCGGGCTTCGACCCGAACCATGTGCTGCTTTCGCAGTTTTACCTCTCGACGAATGGCTACAGCCTCGAACAGAGGAAGCAGTTCTGCCTCCGGCTCCGGGAGAAGCTTGAATCGGCACCCCACGTGGTCAACGTGGCCTATTCCGATGGAGTGCCGCTGGGCTTTGAGCCGAGCTGGTGGGAAGACCTGAATGTCGAGGGCTACACGCCCGGCGCCGCGGAGAATATGAAGATATTCCGCAACGTGATTTCCCCTGGATATCTTCCGTTGATGCGTATCCCGCTGGTCGATGGCCGCGACTTTACCGAGCATGACGACGAGAAGTCCAATCCCGTCATCATCGTGAACCAGGCTTTCGTGAACCGATTCTTTGCCGGACTCAACCCTGTCGGGCGGCGCGTGCGCGGTTGGGGCGAATGGTTCACGGTGGTCGGCGTAGCGCAGGACAGCAAATATCACTATCCGGGCGAGGCGCCGCTGCCTTATTTCTACGTGCCATTTCGGCAGGTCTACCGCGCGGACATGCATCTTGCCTACTATGTGAGGACCGTCGGCGATCCGAAGAGCATTCTGCCGCTGGTGCGGCAAAAGGTCAGGGAAATCGATCCGAATGTAACCATCTTTGATGCTGTGCCGCTTGCGGATTACATTGGCGCGTCGCTCTATCCGCAGAAGATCGCCGCGAGCCTGTTGACCGTGCTGGGCTCGCTGGCCGTGGTGCTGGCTGCAGTCGGACTCTACAGCGTCATGTCGTACTCAGTGGTGCAGCGGACGCACGAAATTGGCATCCGCATGGCGCTGGGCGCCCGGCCCGATGACGTGCTCCGGCTTGTGGTGCGGCAGGGGCTGACCCTGGCGTCGGTTGGCATGCTGGTAGGATTTGCCCTGGCGATTGCAATGGCGAGAAGTCTTTCGGCGATCACCTTTGCCAGCTCCGCGATGGGGAACGGCGGCAAACTGCTCGGAGTGAGCGCGACCGATCCCCTGATCTATCTTGGCGCCGCGGTTTTCCTGACTGCAGTCGCGGCATTTGCCGCGTATATTCCGGCCAGACGCGCAGCCAGGGTCGAACCGATGGAAGCTTTACGCTACGAATGAGCTAAATAGGCTTGGTCCCACATATCGCTAAACTGTATCGATGCCAGACGAATGATAAAGGACGTTATCACGCATAGTACGGATCGAATGAAAAGCGTCCAACGATTTATTACGATTACACGGATCACTTAATTACTCCTGAACCAACCATTCGAGCGCACTTTCGTGCCCCCATCTCATCGCTAGTCAACACCGACTTAAATGTGAACGTTGTTTCACCCGGTTATTTCAAGACACTTGGCATGTCATTGGTCGCTGGCCAAAACTTCTCTGACTATCAAATTGCCGGTCAAGGTCGAACAGGAATTCTCAATCAAGAAGCCGCCGATCTTTATTTCGGTGGCAAACCGCTGGGAGCGGCCGTCATTGATGACAGTGGCGTGAGAACAGAGATCATCGGAGTAGTTCAGTCACAGGTGTTTGGAATGTTCCAGCAGCACGCAGAGCCCACCATTTACTTTCCCATGTACCAGGACTGTCTTCCTAGTATGACGCTGATTAT
>CAZILJ010000613.1:0-2193 GCA_964539915.1 uncultured Acidobacteriaceae bacterium
CAAACTGCACGGCCTCGCAGACACTCTTAAAAAGGAGGAGTCGCTCGGCGACCGAAAGACGATGGTCTTCGCAGAAGCGATGGATGGGCACTCCATCGACATACTCCATCACGAGGAACGGTTCTCCGTCGCAGGTGACGCCGCCGTCGAGGAGTCGGGCAATGAGCGGGTGGTTGAGCCCGGCGAGAATCTGCCGCTCCATTCGGAAACGCTCCCGGAACAGGTCGGTGGCCAGGGGCAGATCGATCAATTTAATGGCTACCTGCTTGTCGAAGGTGCCATCGGCGCGATGAGCCACGTAAACCGCGCCCATGCCGCCTCGCCCGATCAACCGGTCGATTTCATAGGCGCCGACACGTTTCCTGTCCAGGCCCGTGCGTGCGTCGGTGCGTGCCTCGCGCAGGCGTACGGCGGCAAGCGCTTCTTCCTCTGCGCAGGCTCTGAGCAGCGAGTATATCTCCGACTTGAGCAGGGCATCTTCCCCGCACCGTATTTCAATCAACGCTTGCCGTTCGCCCGATGGGAGCGCCAGCACTTCATTGAAAATTGCTTCGATCAGCGGCAGCATCGTCGGCCATTGACTCATGGGATGGTTAACCTACCGATGGAAGTGAAGTTCCTCTACTAAGGGAGGCGGAAAGCGGACAATAAATGAATCAAATTTTACTCAGGTTTTTCGCCCGCTTCCGGATGCAGGCGGCGAAACAGCCAGCTCTTGATGAACCTCATCTCCCGGTCGACGGTGGCTTTGGAGGATCCAAGGAGCGCCGCCGTTTCCTCCGAGGTACAACCGAGGAAGTACCGCAGTTCCACCAGTTGAACTTTGTGCGGATCGATCGCGCCTAATTCATCCAACACCCGATCCAGATCCAACAACTCCGGGCTGCCCACGTCAACCCAGGAGAGTTCCTCACTGAGGGGAACGTGGACGATTCCTCCGCCTCGCATTTCTGCCTGGTTCCCGCGCGCGTGGTCAATCAGGATCCGGCGCATCACATTGGCCGAAAACACATAGAAATGCTGCCGGTCCTCATACGCGACCTTCTTCTGATCCAACAGCTTGAAGTAGAGTTCGTGCACCAGGGCCGTGGCCTGCAGCAGGTCAGGATTTCGCTCTCGGCGAATGTACGCTGCGGCGACCTGACGCAGATGTGGGTAGACGAGCGGCATGAGCTCTTCAAAGACAGAGCTCTCGCCGTTTCTCCACTTCGCTAGAAGCACGGTGATCTCGCCGGTTTCTATGTCCAAACTTTCTCCCTTCGTGGGGACTTGAGAAGTCCTGGCTGCTGTCTGTCAATTACCTCCCAACGTCCACACCAGGTTGAATTTTCCAGCCGGAAATCACGGTTCAAGAATAATTGATTCATTTTATCCCCATATTGCGCTTTCTCAAGTGAACCGCCGAAGGTTCACGAAAAGATACAACGGTTCACCAAAAAGAGAGGGAAGGCACATGATGCGCAAAATGCTTGGGGAGCGTTCTCTGGTTCGCTCGCAGTCGATCGAAATTCTGTCAATCGAATCCGTCCTGTCGCCCCTGGTCTGGGCCGCGCTCGCCTTGGTGCTCATGAATTGCGCGAGCACAGCCTCCGCCGCCACCTTGCAGGTCGCCACCGTCAAGCTGCCCGTCGGCTACCTAGGCCTTGCCTACTCGGCCAAGCTCACAGCGACGGGCGGTTCAGGCGCGGGCTATACCTGGAGCATCTCCACCGGCGCCCTCCCCACCGGCCTTACTCTTGCCCCTACTACGGGCGTGATCTCCGGCAAGCCAACCGCCAAGGGGGTTACAGCCCTCACTCTCAAAGTCAAGGATTCTGCAGCCAACACGGCGACCGCCAAGCTCTCTCTGACCGTCGATCTCCCCCTCTCCGTCTCAACTTCCAAGTTAGCCACCGGGTACCTCAACATCACCTACTCGGCTACCCTGGCGGCCACGGGAGGTTCTTCCACAGGCTACAAGTGGTCCATTGCAGCCGGAGCCCTGCCCCAAGGCTTTTCTCTCGCCGCGGCTACGGGCATCATCTCCGGCAAGCCCACGGCCACGGGCAGCAGCGCAATTACAGTCAAAGTCACGGATTCGCTCGCCAACACGGCCACGGCCAAACTCATCCTGCTGGTCAATCCGGATCTCTCCGTGATGTCCATGAAGACGACGGGGCCCTGTTTAACAAACCCGCCTTTGGTAATCGGACG
>CAZILJ010000614.1:0-7078 GCA_964539915.1 uncultured Acidobacteriaceae bacterium
TCCGTGGATGATGGGACCATCCGGGGTGACTACCGGAGCGGAACTGCCTGAGGGGGTGACAGGTGCGGCTGCGGGACGTTGAGCTGGGCGATGTCGACGCCTACGTGCGGATGCGGTGTGACCCGGTCATGATGGCCGAGCTGGGTGGCCCGCTTCCCCGTGAGGGCATTGAGGAGAAGGTCGCCCGCGACGTCCGGTCGGCTGCGGAGGGTGCCGACTGGATCAAGATGATCGTCCCCGATGAGGCCGCGCCCGGTGTGGTGGCGGGAAACGTGGTGTTGTGGTCCCACGACGAGGATGACGGGGCGCCTATTTCCGAGATCGGCTGGATGGTCCTGCCTGAGTTCCAGGGCCGCGGCCTGGGGAAGCGGGCGGTCCGGATGCTGCTTGAGCTGGCCGGCGAGGATCGCCGCTGGGGGCTCGTGCACGCGTTCCCGGCGACCACGAACGCCGCGTCGAACGGGATTTGCCGCTCGCCAGTTTTATCATGCACCCAGACGCTGCTTGTGGTGAGGCCCACCGACGTGAGCAGTGAGCGACCGTCAGGGGCGACCGCGATGCCTTCCTGTTCCGTGGGGCCGAAGGTAAGTTGTTCAACTCGCCCGTCAGGGGACGCCTGCCGCCAGAGATGGAAGCCGTCGCCATTGTTGGCGCTGAAAAACATCCATTTCCCATCCGGCGACCAGCCCGCATAGTCGCAACTCCCACGCGTAGGACCGACGACTTTACCCAGGGAGCTGCCGTCAAACGGGACCAGACGGCAAGGCATGTCGCCGACGGCCGGCCCCATCTCCGTGGCGATCAAAACCCATTTTTGATCGGGCGAAAGGTAGGAGTGATGCGCCATGCCCTCTATCTGTGCAGGGACGTAAACGTCGCGCTCCTCACCGCGGCTCTCGGTCGCGGTTACCACAGCCATGTGAATACCGCTTTTTATCTGCGAGAAAAGGATGTGCCGGTCATCCACCCAGGTAAGCCCAGACGCATTGGGCAGCATCAACAGGGGTTGGCCGCCGAGCACGGGCACGGCCCAGGTATCCCAGGCAGGTGCAACCGTATAAGTGATGCGAGAGCCGTCGGGTGAGAACGCCGGTGTCGCTTTGAGTGTCGCTTGGTGAGTGAGCTGAAAGGGCTCCCCCCGAGGGAGCAATTTGACATAGATATCTCCCGCGGAAGCAAATGAGTTTGAACCGTGCAGAAAAGTCAGCATCCGGCCATCGGGCGATAGAGCAGGTGCGACGGCGGCGTCAGGGAAGTTCGTCAACTGCTCCCACTCCGGCTGCAGAGCAACCTGCGTATTCGCCTGGTAATAGATGTATGTGGCGACGGCAGCGAGGGCTGCGGCGGCTAAGCCCCCGGCGACATAGAGGCGTTTGTTTCGAGGCCCTCGCTGAGCAGCAGGCACGTCGCTCCGGCCCGCACCCGACGCAGGTAAGTCTGAGATCGCCTCCAACGCGAAGGCTACATCCCGAACGGAGTGGAACCGCTCACCGGCATTTTTCTCCAGGCAGCGTCGTACGATTCGATCGAAAGCGGGCGGAACTGCTGGATTGATCCCCGACAAAGCCGGGGGATCGTGACTCAAAATCGCCTGAATGGTATCGGCTGCGGTGTCGCCGTGGAATGCCCTTTTACCCGAGAGCATCTCGTAAATGATGGCGCCCGCGGCGAAGATGTCGGCCCGTTGATCTACATCCCGCCCGCGTACCTGTTCCGGCGGCATGTATCCGACCGTGCCCATCACCGCTCCGGCACTCGTTTCTCCGCTCAGCGTTTTCGCGTCTGGACCTTGGGGAATGACAAGTTTGGCCAAGCCGAAGTCGAGAATCTTTAGGTGTCCATCTTTGGTTAAGAACAGATTTTCCGGTTTCAGGTCGCGATGGACAATTCCTTTGGCGTGCGCGGCGGCCAGACCACCAGCCATCTGCAACGCCAGATCCACGGTCTTGCGCAGAGGGAGAGGTCCTCTCTCCACACACTGCCGGAGAGTTTCACCCTCAAGCAGTTCCGATACAACGTAAGGGATCGCCTGGTTCGTAATCCCCACGTCATAAATCGCGAGAATGTTGGGATGGTTCAGCGCTGCCGTGGCCCGAGCTTCCTGCTCGAATCGGCGCAGCCGTTCCGGATCGCGGGAAAACATGCTAGGCAGAATCTTAATCGCCACATCGCGGCCCAGCCGGGGATCGTGCCCGCGATAAACCTCTCCCATGCCGCCAGACCCGATCAATAACTGCAGTTCATAGTGAGCCAGTTTTGTTCCCGCCGGGAGTACGGCACCAACTCCGGAGGAAAGAAAGTTGGAGTGCTCTTCGCCGCCCGGAGAGAGCAGCGACTCTACTTCCCTGCGCAATGTGGGGTCTCCGGAGCAAGCGCGGTCGAGGAACTCGGACCGCCGCTCCGGGGGAAGCTCATGCGCCTCGTAGAGCACACCTTTGATTTTCTGCCAGCGCGCTGGAGCCATGTCCGTCATGCCCGGCTCATTTGCTTGTGCAGCCACAGGCGCGCGGTCGTCCAGTCTCGCTTAACCGTGGCTGGAGAGACCGCAAGAACCTCGGAGGTTTCTTCGATGGTCAGCCCTCCGAAAAAACGCAGTTCCACGATTCGGGCTTGTTGTTGGTCCAGGCGGGCGAGTTCCCTCAGGGCGTCGTCGAGGGCAACCAAGTTGACCTCCCGGGCAATGGGCAGGGCCATGTCTTCGTCCAGAGCCAGCTTCAGGCCGCCGTCACGTTTCGCAGCGCGATGGCCGCGAGCGTAGTCCACCAATATCTGACGCATGAGCTGGGCGGAGACGGCGAAGAAACTGGAGCGGCTTTCAAAATGCACCCTCTCTCTCTGGGTGAGGCGCACGTAAGCTTCGTGCACCAGAGCAGTACTTTGCAGAGTGTGAGAAGGGCGTTCCTTGCGTAGGCACTGGTGGGCTAACCGACGCAAATCTGCATAGACCAGCGGCACCAGGGAGCGCAGCGCTTCCGCATCGCCCGCTTGCCACTTGCCCAGGAGTTCACTGACAGGCTTAGACGAGATGTCCGACACGTATGCCCCGGCACGGATACGGAAGCCCGCGTTCGGGTCACACGATATCCCGGACCGGAAACAAAGTCAACCGATTGAAAAGACTGATTGAAAGGGCTGCCGCTTGTGCG
Organism: uncultured Acidobacteriaceae bacterium; assembly: GCA_964539915.1. Classification (GTDB taxonomy): domain Bacteria; phylum Acidobacteriota; class Terriglobia; order Terriglobales; family Acidobacteriaceae; genus Sulfotelmatobacter. The sequence goes on from CAZILJ010000614.1 coordinate 3,147, forward strand.
CTGGAGACCCTTTCTTCAGATCGATGTCTCCAGCGCGAAAAAAATCATGCAGCGCATGAGCCAATCCGTCGTGGAATTCCGCTGAAGCAGATGAAGAGCAGACTGAATGTCGGCATTGAGTGCTGCTCGTGAGGAGAAAAGATATGGGATTCACAAAAGCCAATCCAATAGCTTCAGTTTTCGCCGTGCTAGCGCTGCTAGTGTCAGGGTCGGCCGCACAGAGCACGAAACGTCAGCATTGCCAACCGGTCGGGGGGATGCTCATGACCAACCTAGGCGCGGTCGACCAAGCCACAACCATGGGACCGGCGACCGGAGACTTGAAGGGAGCGGTGGGCGCAACCATCCTGAGCACCGAGAGCAACGGGAACACGCTGGTTCTCAATGTCCAGCATCACTGGGTCACGGATGCGGGAGACACACTCGCGATTGCCCCGGCGACTGCGATCACAACCCAAGTGGCTCCAGGTCTGTACGCAGTGGTCACCTATCCCGTCCACCTCAGCGGAGGGACGGGCAGGTATGCTCACGCGACCGGAGATTTCACCAACATCGGAGAAGCCGACCTCGATACCGGACACATTGTGTTGCGCTACTCCGGCCAGATTTGTTTTACGGGTGGGGACTAAGCAACAGTCTCCTGCTCCGAATTGGATGCTCGAGGGAAAAGCCGATTCTGAACCTTAACCGATTTCAGTCGGAGTAGGGATCACGATTGCTCATGACCCCTTCCACGGATCCGGACGAGCGGGTTTCCCGGCTCTTGCCTTAGGTAATGACGCCCATGCGCTGCAGAGGATAGGGATGACCGACAGAAGGCAAAGGCAGCCAGCGAGTGATGAGGCGCCGCATGCGGTCCCAGAGGACGCGGCCGTTCTGGCTGCGCCGCGACAGCGAGCAATGCCAAAGCCAGCCGACTCGGAACCGAAAAACTGCCAGCGCCGGTTGGTTCATGGGCACTCCGTAGTTGCGAAAGTGTCCACCTACAACCGCCCGCAGCCACTTGCCTTGTTTGGGGATGGGTTCGTGCATTCGTCGCCGAAGCTCGGCTTTCACCTCACTCGGCTTCGTCTGCAACCTTTTCCGGATCGTCTGCCGCAACCCCGTAAACCGTCCATTGCTCCTTTTCTTCACGCAGATATGCGTAAAGCCCAAGAAGTTGAACGTCTCCGGCTTCCCTTCTCCTCGCCACTGCCGTTGGTCGATCGCGTACGGACCGAACTCCAGAAGTCGCGTTTTCTCGGGATGCAGCTCCAGGAGGGACTTCCTGATGCGTTCGCTGAGTTCCGTCCGGAACTGATCGGCATCCGCTTTGCTGTTAAATCCAACTACGATGTCGTCCGCAAAACGCACCGCGATCACATCGCCGTGCGCCCGCTTCTGACGCCATGCTTGGACCCACAAGTCAAATATTCACTACACCTCGCCGGTTTAACCGGCGCACAAGGAGAACAAGATGAAAACCAGTATGCAGCGCGCCGCCCTGGTCTTACTAATGATCGCCGGTCTCACAGCCCTGACAGGGAGCAAAGCCTTCAGGCTTCACGCCGACTCGTCAGTCTGTACCAACGCCATCTTGCGCGGCGGATATGGGGCAGGCACCACAGGCCTCATCAACAGCTCCAGCAATTCCAATGACGTTACCATTCCGACTTTTGTTCCCTTCGTCGAAGCCGTCCATTTCGTTTTTGATGGCAACGGCAAATTCTCAGGCTCCTCCACCGCGGATTACGGGGGCACAATTTTTCCCGTAACCTTCACCGGAACCTACTTGGTCAGGCCGAATTGCACCGGCAAGCTGACCGCTGACGCCGGCGACAACGGCATCATCCACCGCGATCTGGTGATCGTCGACAGCGGGAAAGAGGTCGAGTTTGTGAGCACTGACCCCGGACTCGCGATTGCCGGTTACATGAAGAAGCAGCACACCGACTGAGAGTAAACTTCCCGTCGGTTGTGGGCTCCCCTACGCTTCAAGCGACGGCAGTCGTGTATCCTTTCGCGGCAAGTTGGCATGATCATGGGAGGGAACAATCCTGTACGCCACGCTCGGCATAGGGTTAGAATGTCACGCAAAATTCCGGAGAAGACAGGCTCATGCGCAACCTATCGATTGTGTTGGCCTTCTTGCTGTTCGCCTGCGCCCTGGCCGCAACCCAGGAAGAGGACTTCAGCAAAGTCCAAATGAAAGTCACGAAAGTGGCCGGCAACGTCTACATGCTGGAAGGCGAAGGCGGCAACATCGGGGCATCGATAGGGGAGGACGGCATTGTAGTGATCGACGACCAGTACGCTCCCCTGGCCGAGAGGATTCAGGCTGCGCTCAAGAGCATTACGGACAAGCCGGTGCGGTTCATCATCAATACCCACTTTCACGAGGACCACACCGGCGCGAATGCGTACTTCCAAAAGCAGGCACCCATCATCGCGCACGACAATGTACGCAAGCGGCTGGAAAGCGGAGGCTCGGCCGGCAATGGCGGTTCTGTGCATTTCGACGCCAAACCCCAGCCTTTGGAAGCGCTGCCCATCCTAACATTCGACCATGACGTTACGTTGCACTTGAATGGCGAAGATATTCGCGCGCTGTACTTTCCGGCGGGGCACACCGACGGCGACTCCATCATCTTCTTCTCCAAATCGAATGTCGTGCACATGGGAGACGACTTCGGAATCTATGGCTTTCCCTTCATCGACGTGGATAGCGGCGGCAGCATCAACGGCATGATTGACGCTGTGGAGAAAGTGATCGCCATGCTGCCACCGGATGCGAAGGTCATTCCAGGGCATGGTCGCGTTTCCAGCGTGGACGACATGCGTGCCTACTTGAAGCTGCTGAAAGACACTCGCGAAGTCGTGCAGAATGCTCTAAAACAGGGTAAAACGCTGGACCAGATGCGGCAGGCAAAGATTTTGGATCCGTGGAAGAAATACTCCGGAGGATTCATCAGCGAAGATGCATTCCTCGAGACGCTGTACAACTCGCTGACGGGACAGAAAAACGGAAAGTTCATCAAGCACAACTGAGTCTCCAATTGAAGGACCTGTTTGAGGGTTTGTTAAGAAATATCGAATCGGCGCTTTGCGAATCAGATTTCGTTGGGTCAGCTCGCTATTCGCGGCGTTATCGAACCCCGTTTCGCGCGCAGCTTTGCTCTCGCCCCAACCGCGGACACCCGACTAGCGCGGCTGTGCGCGGCCGTCAGGACGCAACTAGGACGCAAAACTCAGTGTTTGGAAGCAGGAACTTGCGGGAACCGCGAGAATTGAGTCAACCGAATCAACTAGATATGGTCGGGGAGAGAGGATTTGAACCTCCGACCCCCTGGTCCCGAAACCGGGATTCCGGAGTCGTACTGAATGTTTTCAATCTTTTACAGTGGTGCTTCAACCGTCTCATTCTTGTTCGATCACGCCATTCTGGGGCGAATGTAAGTCCTCGAATGGCAGTCCCACACGGCCCAGCCGCTACCGGTCAAGGTCTGTTTCAACGGTACTTGTTTGAAATTCACTGCCTCTGGCAGTCAGCTTAGGCGCTGTAGCGAACTCCCAGGAACTGTGGACCCTAATCTGACCCAGATTCTCAAGCCCGTTTTGGATTACTTCCTGATTGCCGTCATGCATTCCGAATCTGCCTTGTGCCAAAAACAGTGAAGTACAATTTGACTTCGTGCCTCAAAAGTCCGGTCACGAGGGGCGCGGTTTCAAATGCGGTAACGACAGCGTAGAATTTGTGCCCATTTCACGGAGAGCAAAAAACAATGCGCCGGTACCATCACATCGGAAATCCTACTACTGAAGCGAAGCCTGGCGAGACCCACTTGAAACACCTGAAACTCTTTGTCGTCAGCCACGAGAAAAGCGAATTTGGCGTGGAGTGGATGCGTTTCGAAGCGGACGCGGCGGTCCCTGATCTCGTCCGGCAAGTTCCG
>CAZILJ010000615.1:0-2550 GCA_964539915.1 uncultured Acidobacteriaceae bacterium
GCGTTGTACTGCACCACCAGCGTTCCGCCCGCGGAAACGAAATCGAGCAGTTTCTTGTTATTGGTTACGACTTCTTTCTGCGTGTCGTAGGCACGGATCCCCAGCACGATCGTTCCGTACTTGCTCAGATCCTCCGAAGCAATCTTCTCCGCCGGAATCAGCGTGACGTCCATCCCCACCTGCTTCAGCACCGTCGGAATATCGTCTCCCGCGCCCATGATGTAGCCGACTCTCAAATCATGTGGCGCCTGCACATCCACCACACTCACCCGCTGTCGCGCCGGCTGGTAATAATAAAAACTCCCCAGATCTTCGCGCGTGACCAGCGTATATCCCTCGCTATATGTCGAGCCAGAATCGAGTAAAGGCTGAGTGAGAACAGCGCGGATGGTCGCGCGCCCTTCCTGCAATCTGCCAGGCAAGACCCTGAACTGAACATCCTGCTTCTCGCCTCGGTGTGTGAACTTCACATCTTGCTGTGCGGGCTCGGAGCGCCATCCCTCGGGCAATTCGAGTCGTAGCACGCCGCCGGACAAGGATGACAGATTATTGGTCACGCCGACTGTGACCGTTGTCGCCCCGCCGTTGTGCGTTGAAATCACCTGCGTCCCCGGCTCCAGCATCACCGAAAACGCCGGCACAATCGCCAGCGGCCGAGACCGCTGTTTCCCAGAGTCATCGATAAACGGCGTGACCACGACCGCTGTGATCCCGTTTCGCGTTTTCTCCGCGCCTGCCGAATACTCCACCCGCGCCCGCATCTCCGGAGGCGGGAAGGGAAGCGTCGCGTACTTCGGATCATCGATGTGATTCACCGCCTCGGTATCGGGATCGTCGCGATGCCAGTAGGGCCGCGTGTACTTCGCGTTCTTCGGCACCCGCAGACGAAAGTTCGCGTGCAGATCCTCTCCCGCCGAAACAATCTCAGGCCGCGTCTTCCCGTTGATCGTGTTCCAGCCCTCCGGAACTTCCAGCTTGACGTGATCAATCAGCAGCGGCAGCTTTGATCCGTTGTGAAACGTCACCGCAATAAGAAATTCCTGACCCGGCGAAACCGTAGTCAGCGCATCCGCTTCTTTCGCCGGATGAACCTCGCGTTGACCGTCGGACGAAACATCCGCCGTCAAACTCACGCCCAGCGCCAGATTCAGCGCTCGCTCCGCATCTTGTTGCCTGGTCGCGAACTGTGTGAGCAATTCAAGCTTGGGACCCGCGGCCAGACCGCTATCGCGAACTTCGACATTCACTCGATTCAGTTCGGCCACTACCTTCATCAAAGGCGCAACTGTGCCGGAGGCGTCACTCCCCTTCGCACTATCCGCCGCTGCGGCGACATCCTTCGCAATCTCCGTCAATTCCGTTCGTAGCTTCGGAACCTTCTTCTCTTCCGTTCCGAGTCGCGCCGCCAGTCCCGGCATCGTCGTATCGATCCCATCGAAGAAACTCTTCTCGTGCCCATCCTTAGCCACGGTTGGCGGCAGCACCGAATCCACCAGCCGGTAAAACGTAAACCGATCCCCTGGATCCATCGTCCAGTTGGCCGCGCCCTGCGACTTCTGGTGCCGCAATCCCTCCATCGCGAACTGCGCATACCCCGTACCCAGGTCCGCATTCTTCTCGCCCGTATTCAGCTTCAAAGTGAAATCCGCGTCCGGACAAGTCATCGCCCCAAAGCCACACACATTGCCGATGTAAAACTTCTTCGCCTGCCACGGCAGCAACCCCGCGGCAATCTGCTCCGGAAACCGCTTCGGATCGGCCGCCGCCCGGAACGCCTCTTTCGCCAGAATGCTGGATGCCTGGTGATGTCCGTGCCCATCCCGATCCGTCCCCGAAAACCGCGCCACCAGCACATCCGGACGAAACGTCCGAATCACCCGCACCATGTCCGCCAGAGCCGTATCGTGTCCGCCCCACTTCTGAAACGTCTCGTCTGGCGATTTCGAAAACCCAAAATCCGCCACATGCGAAAATCGCTCCTGAACTCCATAGGCCTGATCGGAAGCCAGCAACTCTTCGGCACGCAGCACGCCCAGCACGTCCGACAAATTGCTTCCAATTTTGTTCTGCCCGCCCTCGCCGCGATTCAGCGTCATCAGCAGGGTGCTTACCCCGCGCCCCCGCGCTTCGAGCGTCAACATGCCGCCATCTTCATCATCGGGATGAGCCACCACCTGCATCAGCCGCGCAGTCGTCCCCAACCGCAGCAACTCCAGCCGCAATCCGGCCGCGCCCTGATCCTGCGCCAGTTCCGCCGGCACCCCCGAATAGGCAAAGCGCGGATCGACCAACTCGGCTGGGCTCGCAGGAACTGGGCTTGCAGAAGACCCTTTCGCAGCAGCAGGCTTGGCCGGGGCGCTCCATGCAGGAGCTTGCGCCTGGCTCGCGTTCTGCGCCGCCATCGCGACCAGGAGGCAAAGCAACAGCGGAACACGAATGGATGTTTGAATAAAGCGAGCGAAGGACTGAATCGTAGAAGAAGTTCGGCGCAGAATCCGCTGCGCCAGGCTAAAGGGTCCGAGATGTCTCACGGTACAAGGATGGGGCCTA
>CAZILJ010000616.1:0-2455 GCA_964539915.1 uncultured Acidobacteriaceae bacterium
AATCGCGGACTCGTTTCTGATGGGGCAGCGGCCCATTGCGCGCCGAGTGGACGACTCGGTGGCGCGAGCTGGCGCCTTCGGTCCTGTAGTGCTGCGCCGCTCGCGCGGTTACGCTCCGGGCGCGATGGCCTCACTTCCTGCCGGACGCCCCATTCTCGCGCTAGGCGCCGACCTGAAAAATACGATCACGCTGGTTGTGGACGGCCAGGCCTTTGTGAGCCAGCACATCGGGGACTTGGATCATTACCAGTCGTTCCGCGCGTTTGATGAGACTATCCACGATCTCGCCTCGATGTACGAAGTCCGCTTCGACGACCTGCTCCTTGTGCACGATCTTCACCCGCAATATCTTTCAACAGCTCACGCCGCCACGCTTGGAGTTCGGCAAATCGGGACGGTGCAGCACCACCGTGCACACGTCGCATCTGTGCTTGCTGAGCGTGGAGACTGGACGAAAAGAATCGTAGGTGTAAGCTTTGACGGCACCGGATACGGAGACGACGGATCGATCTGGGGCGGCGAGATCTTCGTCGGCAGCCTGCAAGAGGGTTTTACCCGGGTTGCTCATTTGCGCCGTGCGGCGCTCGCTGGCGGGGACGCTGCGGCGCACTATCCAGTACAAGCGGCGGCTGGGTTCCTCGCAGAAGTGGAGGGTTTGCCCGACGTATTTGCAGAAGCCTTCGCTTTTCCCGAGCGCTACCGCAATGCGATGGAGTTGGTACGGAAAGGGGTGCGCACGTTTGCTACGACGTCTGTGGGGCGCCTGTTTGACGCCGCTGCATCTCTTCTCGGTTTTACGCGTGAAATCACTTTCGAAGCGCAGGCCGCGATCTGGTTGGAGCAACTCGCTCGCTGCGCGTCCCTGACGGAGTCCTATCCCTTCCCCTTCGTCGGCGGCGAGCTCGATTTTCGCCCGTTGCTGTTGGCAGTCGCGCAAGACCGGCTTCGCGGCCGCGATGTGCGGGAAATTGCTCGATCCTTCCAGCACGGAATCGCTCAGGGCTTGTGCGATGCCCTGAACGTGATCTCTCGTCGGCACGCAGTGGATACGGTTGTTCTTTCCGGAGGAGTTTTCCAGAACGAGTTGCTGTTGGAAGATTTGAAGTCTCTCCTGATGAACGGATCGCTGCGGGTGTGGACAAACCACGCGGTCCCACCCAACGACGGCGGCATTAGCCTGGGGCAGGCGGCACTGGCGGCGTTCGAGCGATTCGATGCCCCTGCATGGTAGGACCGCGAACAGAGCGAGAAAGGAAAACCATGCACGAACTTTCCATTGCGATGAGCATCGTGGAACTGGCCGAGGAAGAGGCAGAGCGTCGCTGCGTTCAGGTTAATGCCGTGCATCTGAAGCTGGGGGCCCTGTCCGGCGTGGCGAAAGAGGCCCTTCTGTCTTGTTATGAAATGGCCTGCGAGAACACTCCGCTGCAAGGTTCTCGTCTCGTGGTGGAGGAGGTCTCCGTCGTGATCTATTGTCCCAGTTGTCGAGCCCAGCGGCCTGTGAGCTCTGTGCAGTTGTTTTGTTGTTCGGAATGCGGAACGTCTGCTTCTGAAGTCGTGCAAGGGAAAGAACTCGAAGTCGTTGCACTGGAGATACAGGAATGCGCCCCGAACCCCGTTTGATCGAAATCCGAAAGAATGTGCTGAAGCAAAATGATCTCGTGGCGCGGAGTCTCCGCGAACGCTTTCGAGCCGCCGGAGTCTTTGTCGTGAGCCTGGTTTCCAGCCCCGGCTCCGGGAAGACCGCGTTCCTCGAAAGGACTCTCTCTGTGCTTCGCGCAAACTATCGCGTGGCCGCTCTGGTGGGGGACCTTGCCACCGAGAATGATGCGCTGCGTTTGGCGCGTAGCCAGGCCCCAGTCAAGCAAATCACGACTGGCACTCTCTGTCACCTCGAAGCAGCCATGGTGCAAAGCGCTCTGGAAGAATGGGATCTCAACCAGTTGGATTTCCTCTTTATCGAAAACGTGGGCAACCTGGTCTGTCCTTCTTCTTATGACCTAGGAGAAGACCTAAGACTGGTGCTCATTTCGGTAACCGAGGGCGAAGACAAACCGCTCAAGTACCCAACCATCTTCAACAGCGCCGACGTGGCAATCGTCACCAAGGTCGACTTGGCCGCAACCGTTGAATTCAGCTGGGAGACCGCATACAAAAATATTCAAGCGGTACGCCCAGGGATGCCGGTCTTTCAGCTTTCGGCTAAGACCGGCGAGGGAATGGAAAAGTACTTGGGATCTCTGGAGACGGGCCTGGCAAAGGTGCACCAGGCGGGAGCAGTGTAAACAATCTACTCTTCTAGCAACTCAGGCAAGACGCATGATCGGCTTTCGCTCCATGGGTTCACATCCGCGTCCAAGGAACTGGAGCCCATTCCACAACTCAAACCGACGGCGAAGTTGGGCGAGTTCCTTGAAGCCCAATTTGCACAGTCGTTCTAGTCAGGCCTATGGGG
>CAZILJ010000617.1:0-5218 GCA_964539915.1 uncultured Acidobacteriaceae bacterium
TTTCGATTTCGGGCAGCGTGCAGCGGTTTAAGAGATTGTCATTCAACGAAATTCGCAGGGTGTTGCCAAAGCCGCTGACATTGGCGCTGACTCGATTGGACTGCTTGGAGGCGTCGAATTCGTAGACATCGGTGGCCGGAATGCCGTTGGCGCGCGCCATGCTGAGGATGGGATCTTTGACGCGTGGATCTTCTAGTTTCTTGTACTGGTTAAAAAGCGGAGCGATGTAAACCGGAGCAATCAGGCTCACCAACGCGAGAAACAGCAGCGCGAGAGTCGCGCCCCACACCCACCAACTGGTCCCAAGCCTTCGTACAAGGCCGAACAGCGGGACGATGAGGATGGCTCCCAGGATCACGCCAACCGCCAAGCCCACGAGCTGGTCCCGCATCCAAGGGCCGAAGGTCTGGTTCAGCAGGCCATATTTGTGCTCGCGGAAATAGCCTTCATACACGGTCAGCGGAAAGTTGAGCAGCGAGGCAACGATCACGAACTGAATCCAATAGAGCGCCGTCTGCAGCGGCCGGAAGCGAGTGATGCGCTCGGCCAAGTTGCGCATCCGTGCTGACCATCGAAAGCGCAGCAGCAGCCCCATGATGAAGATAGTCAAGAGGAAGTCCCACAAGATCAGCCAATAACTGCCTTCGAAATAGGCATCGGAGCGGGCGCGTTGCGCGGGCGGCATTTTGGCTAAATATGCATTGACCGCCGGGTTGACGTCGAACGGTTGCGCCTGAGGAGCGGCGTTCGCGAGAGCCAGAACGGTCTGAGCCGACGAGCTGCTCGCGCGCCCGCAAACCAGAACTGTGGCGAGTAGAGCGATTGCAAGAACGAATCGAGTTGCGTGCCGCATTCTGGCCTCTTTCCATTTTGGGCGCAGTGTGCGCCGGGACGACGGTGCCTCTTATTCCATCTGGTAGACGATCTTGCCGCCAACAATCGTCGCCACAACTTTGCCAGTCAACTGCCAGCCGTCGAAGGGAGTGTTGTGGGAGAGGGAGAGCGACCTCGCGCCCTCGAACGTCCAGCGTTTCTTGGGATCGAAGATCGTCACATCGGCGAAGTTACCGCGGACGAGCGATCCGCGCCCGCCGAGGTCGAACACTCGTGCCGGTCCAACCGTAAACAGTTCGACGATGCGCGACAGAGGGATTTTTTGTTCGCGGTGAAGTTTGGTAATCGCCAGCGCTAATGCGGTTTCGAGGCCGGTGATGCCGAACGATGCGCGTTCGAATTCGACTTGTTTTTCGTGAGCGGCGTGCGGGGCATGGTCGGTGGCGATCGAGTCTACCGTGCCGTCGGCCAGCGCGACAAGAATGGCCTCACGGTCGGTCGCAGAACGGAGCGGCGGGTTCATCTTGAAGCTGGTGTCGTACTCGCCGACATTCTCGTCAATCAGAGTGAAGTGGTGCGGCGTGACCTCGCAGGTGACGCGCGCTTTCGCGCGCTTGCCCCGGCGTACGGACTTGAGGGCGTCGGCCGTGGAAAGATGCGCCACGTGCAGTCGCGATTCGCGGATTTGCTGCGCAAGCCTCACATCGCGATCTACGATGGCGGCCTCAGCGGCGGCCGGCATGGCGCGTAACCCTAAGCGGAAGCTAGTGGGCCCGGCGTGCATCGAGCAGTTTTCGGTGAGGCGTGTATCTTCGGCGTGCTGTACGACCGGAAAATTCAACTCTGCACCCAGACGAAGAGCCATGCGCATGACGTCGTCGTCGAGGATGGGTTTGCCGTCGTCGGTGACGGCGACGGCTCCGGCACGCTGCAGGGCGGCGAAGTCCGTGAGGGTTCCTCCGCGGCTGCCGCGGGTGGCGGCGGCGATGGGAAAGACGTTGACCACGGCGTCGCGCTCGGGATTGAGCAGCCAACTGACCCATTCCGCGGTGTCGACCACAGGCGCGGTGTTGGGCATCGTGCAGACCGAGGTGAATCCACCCGCAGCTGCCGCGGCGGTGCCGCTTGCGATCGTTTCCTTATAGTTCTGGCCGGGTTCGCGCAGATGAACGTGTAGATCAATGAAGCCGGGAGCGACAACGAGTCCGCGCGCGTCGAACCTTTCGTCGGCGCTGCCGCGAGTTTTGTTAGGCAGGGCGACCTCGGCGACGCGACCATCGCGCAGGAGAACATCCATGGGCGCGCTGAGCTTCGCCGCGGGATCAATCAGATGGCCGCCTTTGATCAGCAGGCTCTTGTTTTCTTTTCGGTGGTTCACGCCTGACCTAACCCTGCCTTATTCTTCCTTAAAAGCGATTCGATTCGATGAAACTAATCACCCGATGGCTGAACTCCACCGGATGCTCCATATACATAAGATGTCCGGCGTCGGGAACGACTACCCTTTTCGATTCTGAAATGCCGGCTTCAATGGCTCCAGCATGCGCGTGTACGTCAGGTATGTCCGCGTCGCCAACCAGAATCAGAGTCGGAACGCGAATTTCGTGCAAACGACCAATCGCCGGCAAAGTCGGACGGGCAAAATCGCTGTGCGTCATATCCTGAGGATTGGCGGTCAGAACTGCCAGTAGACGCTTTTGCGCTGCGTCGTGTCCCGGTGCAAGCAGGTATTTGTCCTTCGCCCAGTTTGCCAACCCGGTGGGCACGTCGTTCTTCTCGAACGGCTGAGAATTGATCATGCCTCGGTTCAGGAAGTGGTCGGAGTACGGAAATCCGCTCACGACTGCTCCTACCAACACGAGCTGTTGAACGACGCCGGGATAACGCAAAGTGAAGTCGATCGAAAGCGCTCCGCCGTGCGAACTGCCGACCAGGACCGCATGGCTCACTTTTCGCTGCCGCAGAAGGGCGGCCAGATCTTCGATTTCGGTATACGGAGCGGTCGCAACTGGGGTGCGGCCATAGCCGCGCCGGTCGTAGCGGATTGCATGGAAGTGCTTGCAGAAGTCGGGCCACACATCGTCCCAAACCGCGGAGTGGGCGATGCCATCGTGAATCAGGACTACCGCCTCGGGCCCTGTGCCGCACTCTTCGTAGTAGAGTGTGGACCCCTCAACCTCTACGAACGATCCGGTGCCGCGATCGGATGCGGCGCCGGTGACTTGGGCGAAAGCACAGGCGCAAGCCAATAAACAGACTGCGAGTACGGGCAACTTGCGAATTCCAAAATCGGTGACGAGTCGTACGAATCCGCGGCTCATGGTGCTTTTCCTAACGCGCGCGCCAGGATTGCCATGCGCGTGGGAACGCCGTTGTGGACTTCCTCCACGATCACCGATTGCGGGCCGTCGGCGACTTCGGCGGTTAACTCGAGCCCACGAATAATGGGCCCGGGATGCATTACGATGGCGTCGCGCTTGGCCAACTTCAATCGCGCGGTCGTCATCTGATACCGCGAAATGTAGTCCTGCAGCCGGATTTTCTGGCCGGCGAGGCGTTCTTTCTGGACGCGTAGCAGCATGATCACGTCGGTGCCACGCAGGGCGTCTTCCAGATGCCGAGTAACGCGAAGGCCAGGCGCTAGCGTAGCGGCGACGTCGGGAGCGAACTCAGGTGGTCCACACAGAGTCAGCTTCACTCCGAACTTGGTCAGCAGGTGGCAGGCGCTGCGGGCGACACGACTGTGAAAAATGTCACCGATGATGGTGGCTTGCAGGCCTTTGAGCGACTTCTTGTGTTTCAAGATAGTGACGGCGTCGAGCAGCGCTTGCGAAGGGTGCTCATGCATGCCGTCCCCAGCGTTGATGACGGGGATATCGAGATGGCTGGCCATCAGGTGCGGGGCACCCGCCGAGGGATGGCGTATGACGATGCAGTCCGCCCCGACGGCGCGCAACGTGTATCCGGTATCGAGCACGGATTCGCCTTTTTCTATGCTGGATCCGGAGGATTGAACGAGTGTGGTCATGGCCCCCAGCGACTTAGCCGCAAACTCGAAGGACGAGCGGGTGCGAGTGGAGGCCTCGTAAAACAGAAGTATAATCCGCTTCCCGCGCAGCAGCGGTCGCGCTTTCTGCGGATTCATGCGGCGGGCCAGGTTGAGCAGGCCCTGGATGTCTTTCGCATCGAGGTGCTCAATCCCGAGCAGCGAACCGCGTGCAGGCTTATTCATCTGAAAAAGTGCAAACCGTGCATCATACGCGGCAGCAGTGGCGGCCGCAAGGGCGGCCGACGGCCACAATTCTTTGCTCGTCAATCAACGCCGGCAGCTTGGGACAAAATCAGGAACGATCGCGACGGCCTAAGATGGCGCCGCCGAGAGCGCCCCCGAGGCTTCCGAGGACGATGGAAGCGAGAAAGGCGAACACCAGCCCCATCAACATCAGGAACTCAAGTCCACCCTGAGTCTTGAAGCGCTCAAACACCGCCACCACCTGGGGGTCGCTGGTTTGAGAGGCCGCCTGCTGGATTTTTGCCAGGAGCTCGTTGCGAAGTTCCGGGCCTTTGTGCAAAAAGATGACAACCAGCGCTTCGAAAATGGACGACATCGCGAACCACAGCAATCCGCCGAGTGCGCCCAGTGCGGCGCCTGAAGAGGTTTTGATCATGATTCCCCGCTGACTTTGGCGATAAAAAACCACGGCCAGGAATCCGACGCTGAACATGGCCACGAACGGGTTCAGTCCCAGCGACATCAGCAGCGATGCAACTAAAGCCGCCAGAGCGCACGGCCTGAGAGCGTGAGACCACTGCATCGGCAGGGCCAGGACCGGCACGATCTGCGACGCCGGGAGAGCGGTCGAATCTTGAGATTCCGCGCCCGCGGCTGCGTATGCCAACGGAGCTGCGGGTTCGGCGATCACCACCCGGATCTGCGGGGCCGAGCAGTGCGGGCAAAACGCAGTGCCCTCTTCCACCGCTTGTCGGCACTTGTAGCAAGACTGTTCCATGATGGCTTAGCGCACGAGAATTCGGTGAGGGACGCTTCCCTGAAAGTACCTCACGGTGAGGCGAAGACGCAAGGAATGAACAGCCTTTGCGTGCCCCACGATCATGTCAGCCCAAACTACAAGAAGCGCCACTGAGCGGCCTAAAGGTACCCGGGAACTGCCTAAGATTCAGCTTCGTCTCGCCGCAATTTGCGGCTTTCGGCAAGCAGAGCCATGGAGTGCATCAGGTTCTGCAGTGTGACGATGCCGATCAGGCGCTGGTCCTCGACCACAGGAATGATGCTCGAATTTCGTGCCGTGAGCTTGCGGAACGCCGAGCCGAGCGAGTCCTGCCGCAGAGAGACTTCAAAAATCTTGTTCATCACGGCCTGGAC
>CAZILJ010000618.1:0-9284 GCA_964539915.1 uncultured Acidobacteriaceae bacterium
GTGGTGCGCTCGCTGCAGAAAGAAACTGTCGAGCAGGCCGGTCAATTGGTGCGCACTTTATTTCTGGCGGTCATTGTCGTGTTGCTGATTGCTTGCGCGAATCTTGCCGGCTTGCTGCTGGTCCGTGCCATCCGCCGCCGCCGCGAAATCGCTGTGCGCCTGGCACTGGGAGCGCGTTCCGGGACACTGCTGCGTCAGGCTATTCTGGAGAGCCTGGTGTTGAGCATGACCGGAAGCGTGCTGGGCTTGGTTCTGGCTGCGATGGCGTTGCGAGTGGGTGTGAGCTGGTTGCCCGAGACGCTGCCCCGTATTAATGAGATCCGCCTGGATTGGCAGGTAGTGTGGTTCGCGATCATCCTCGCAGTGCTCACTGGCGTGGTTTGCGGGCTGGCTCCGGCATTCGCCGCCCTGCGGACCAGCGTGAGTGAGACTCTCAAGGAAGGTGGACGCGCCGCCACAGCCGGCGGCGGCCACGCGCGGCTGCGTTCCGCCTTGGTGGTTGGCGAAGTCGGCATCGCGCTGGTGCTGCTCGTCGCTTCCGGTTTGCTGCTGCGGAGTTTTGAGAAGATGCGAGCCGTCAACCTCGGCTTTCGCCCCGATCATATCCTCACTGCGTCCTACTCGCTGCCGCAGAAACAATACGCAACCCAAGCGGCAGTGGACGAATTCAATGACGAATTGATTCGCCGCGTGCGCCAGCTTCCCGGCGTGAAGGCTGTGGGGCTTACATCATATCTACCGGCTTCGAGTGGCATTGGCTATAGCAATATGGTCGCCGAGGGCTACGTCCCGCCCGAGGGGGCGAGCATGAACCTCGCCGCGCTAGCGATGGTGAAAGGCGACTATCTGCAGGCCATGGGGATTCCGTTGCTGGGCGGCCGCTTCTTTACGCAGGCGGATACGGCGAACACGCAACTGGTCGCGATCGTCAATCATAAGCTCGCCGAGCACTGCTGGCCTGGCTCGAATCCGATTGGGAAGCGCTTGCGCCTCGGCCCCACGGAGAGCCCCACACTCTGGATGACGATTGTCGGGGAAGTCGCCGATGTGAAGCAGGGATCGCCCGACGCGCCCGCCCGGGAACAGTACTATCAGCCGGTCGAACAGTTTGAACCGTCCATAGGCCCGTTGGCCTCGCCTACGGATCTGAATGGCGACGGAGGCTATATCGCGATGCGCACGGCGATGCCGCCCGAGCAGATGGCAAATGTTCTGCGTGCCACGATCCGCTCCATTGATCCCCAATTGCCGCTCGCCCAACTACAAAGCATGGAGCACGCGATTTCCAATAGCGAAGCTCCACGCCGGTTCAACGTTACGCTCATCTCCGCCTTCGCCATTGTGTCGGTGTTGCTGGCGGCACTCGGCATCTACAGCCTCATTGCGTTCTCGGCGGCTCTCCGCGTGCAGGAGATGGCAATCCGAATTGCCTTAGGCTCGCAACGGTCGGGAATTCTGGGCCTGGTCTTTATGTCCGCGGCTAAACTTGCAATCGCAGGTTGCGCCATAGGATTGCTGGGCGCCGCGACAGCCTCGCATTTGCTGCGCTCGTTCCTGTTCGATGTGAGCCCCTTTGACCCGCTCGTGCTGGCGCTTGCCGCGGTCTTCGTGCTGATGCTGGCGTTGGCGGCCTCGGTGCTGCCTGCGCTGCGTGTAGCTTCCATCAACCCCATGAAGGCTCTGCGGGCAGAGTGACGTAATCGGAACCCCAAGCGTAAACGTCAGAGGAACTCAGAGGAACTACAACGGTTTTCGACTACCTAGCGCGCAACGCTGAATCTGGAGACCGTGTCCTGGTGAACCCTGTTACCGATCAGCCCCTCACGCGCCCCCGTCTTTATCAGCGGATGATAGCCTCGGCCGTCGAGCTGGTGTTTCAAACGTACATCCTCATCGATTCAGAGATACCTTTGCGGTCGACCCACTGTTGATTGAGAGGCGCAAGCCCCTATGATGTTGCGAAGATGCTGGGAGACACGATTGAGACGGTCGAAAAGGACTACATGCCATTCGTCCGGGAGCTACGCGACCGCGTCCGCAGAATTCTGAAAAATGGCACCGGACTGGAAGAACTTGCAGCGACTCTGACCGAGACGTCTCAGACAGATTTGAAGAAACCAAATTAGAAGCAACCGGTTAGACGCCCCGGTAGTCTCACGGCCTGGCCCGGGAGCACGTTCGTCATTCGTTCGCCAATCTGCAGCATGAGTGCGTCGCACCGGCGTCACAATCGGAAGGGGGTTGATTTCTAAATAGTTGAAAATAAATTAGTTTGTGGCAGCCGGACCTGTAAGCCGAATTCTGTCCGCGGGATTGCTCCTGCTGGACGGCCATTCCTCTGGGCCGCGCATCGCTGCGCGGCTCTAGCGACCTACCCGAAGGTTTGACGCACCGAGCCGGCACGTGTCCGAAACCGAGGTCGCGAACTTCCTTCCTATTTGGTCTTGCTCCGTGTGGGGTTTGCCATGCCCGCGACATTACTGCCGCGGCGGTGCGCTCTTACCGCACCTTTTCACCCTTACCCCGGCCCGTGAAGGCTGAGGCGGTATGTTTTCTGTGGCACTTTCCGTCAACCGGGCTTGAACCCGGCCTCCCGGACGTTATCCGGCACACTGCTCTGCGGAGTTCGGACTTTCCTCTCCCGGCGTCCGAAGACGCAGGAAGCGACCGTCCGGTCCGGCTGCCTACAAAAGCATTATAGGGCATAGGGCAGCCGACTTTCGCCTTCGGGAATCTTGCTGACAGGATCTGCTCTGCGGCTAGCGCAGATGGCTACTGCTATATTTCCGTCCGGAGAGCTACACTTATCTGGAGCCGACGCCGATGGTCGGACGTCACATCCATGAACATCGCTGAAGCCATTCGAATCGCATTGCGGTCGCTCTGGGCGAACAAGTTGCGCTCCGTGCTTACACTGTTGGGCGTGGTCATTGGTATCGCCGCAGTGATCGCAGTAGTGACCTTTGTTTCCGGCATTCAGGATTACGTGGCGAAGAAGATCTTTAACCTTGGCGCCGACGTTTTCATTATTGGCAAGATGTCGCCGGTCGAGACCAATGTCGAACATTTTCTGGCGGCCGAGAAACGCAAGAATCTGGTACTTGAGGACTACGAAGCCGTTCTCGAAGCTTGCCGGCACTGTGAGTATGTTGGTGCGCTCATGCGCGGTAGCGGCAAGGTGAAGCACACGGAGCAATCGATCAGTGACACGACCATCCAGGGCATTACCCCGTCGGTGGCGTCGATCCTCGACACCGATCTAACCTCTGGACGGATGCTGAACGACACCGATCTGGACAACCACTCTCAGGTGGCGGTTGTTGGCACTGACATTGTTGAGCACCTGCTGGGTGGCGCCGACCCTCTGGGGCAGGAAATTCGTGTGGACGGGTGGACCTACCAGGTGATTGGCGTCGGCAAGAAGAAGGGCAAGACCCTGGGGCAGAGTGCCGACAACTATGTGCTGATTCCCGTCACGGTCTACCTGAAACAATACGGATCGCACAACAGCAGTATCGGTATTTGGGGCAAAGCCACCGCGACGGGGGCTCCGCTTAACCAAGCGATCGACGAAGCGCGAGTGGCGCTGCGGGCACACCGGCATGATCGGCCGGGAGACGAAGACAGCTTCGAAATCGAAACCAATGCCAGCCTGCTGTCGATCTGGTCGGGACTGAGCAGCACGTTCTTTATGGCGACGATCGGGATTGCGGGCGTGTCTCTGGTTGTGGGCGGCATCGTCATCATGAACATTATGCTAGTTTCAGTGACCGAGCGTACGCGCGAGATCGGGATTCGCAAGGCGCTGGGCGCGCGCCGAGAGGACGTTCTACTTCAGTTCCTGATCGAAGCCGTGATGCTGGCGTTGATCGGCGGAATACTGGGAGTATTGTCTGGCGTGATGGTCGCGGAATCCGTGACCCTGATGATCGGCATGCCGTCTTCCATCAAGTTGTGGGCGGTGGGGGCGGGACTCCTCGTTGCGGCCAGCGTGGGGGTTTTCTTTGGAGTCTATCCGGCGCGAAAAGCTGCGCGACTGGACCCTATCGTGGCGCTGCGGTTTGAAATGTAGAGGAAGAAAACGTGCCATCGCGAGCGATAGCGAGGGGCCCGGTTTCTTGTCTGCGCGGGCGGACGCCTGGATTCCTCGCTACCGCCCGGAATGACGAGACCTTTTCATCATGCGCAAAGACGAATTCAGCGAAATTCTCCGAATGGCGCGAGACACGATCCGCAGCAACAAACTGCGGTCGGCTCTTACGGTGCTGGGTATTGTAATCGGCGTTGCGGTCGTCATTGGCGTCTCCTCAATTGGGCGCGGGCTCGACGAGAATGTGCGCCAGATCGTCAGCAGCATTGGCTCTGACGTTGTCTTCGCTTTCCACCTCGAGCCATTCACCTTCGGCCGGCCCACCGAAGAGATGCGCACCCGCAAGGAACTAACCTATGATGACGCGATAGCGATTCGGGACTTGCCTCACGTGAAGGCAGTGACTGCCGGCGTGCGATATTTCCGTCCGGAGTTAGGCGTGGGATCCTTCGCGGTGAAGTATGGAGATCGAAGAGCGAAGAACACGATTCTCGAGGGCGATCAGGCCTCGGCCAAAGAAGTATTCGATCTTCTCATTGCCTCAGGGCGGTGGTTCAGTGAAGTAGACGAAGAGCATCGCTCTTCTGTGGTTCTGCTCGGCGCCGAGACCACCGAGGAACTGTTCGGCAATCAGGATCCGATTGGCAAGGAAGTGAATATCGAGGGTCAGCTCTTCACCGTCATTGGTACCATCCAGCGCGTAAAATCCGTGTTCGGCGGCGGCAAGAATCCGGAAGACAACAAGGCCGTTTTCCCCTTAAGCACGCTGCGCAAGCTCCATCCCGAGCTAAAGCAGCACTGGATCAGCGTCAAGGCCACCTCCCATGATGATGTTCCGAAGGCGATCGATGAGATTCGCGAGTTGCTGCGGCGACGACGCAAGGTTCCGGTTGACAAGCCGGACAACTTCGCGGTTTTTACCTCGGATTCCATTTCCGATGCCTGGAACCAGATTACGGGTGCCTTATTCGTTGGCATGTTCGCTATTTCCAGCGTGGCCCTCATTGTTGGGGGCGTGGGCGTGATGAACATTATGCTGGTGAGCGTTACCGAGCGCACGCGGGAGATCGGCGTGCGCAAAGCCATTGGGGCGCGCAAGCGAGACATTCTGTTGCAGTTCACTCTCGAGGCCATCATGTTGACCGCGGTCGGCGGCGTCATTGGCGTAACCGCCGGGGCGCTTGTGGTTTGGGTGATTCCAGTGATGTGGCCCTCGCTGCCGGCCCGCATGTCCGTGTTCTGGACCACGTTCGGCTTCAGCGCCGCAGCCGGAGTCGGGCTCGTCTTCGGCATCTATCCCGCGTGGAAGGCCGCGAACCTGGATCCGATCGAGTCGTTGCGATACGAATAAACTGGCCTGCGCCCGCGCATGATTCATTCCACCGTCAGAGTCTTCCAGTTCGCAGGGATTCTCGGCTGCCTCTCCAGCTCCATCTACTACTTGCTGTGTCTGTGGAGTGCCCGCACCTTCCTCCGCCAGCGTAAGGCAGGCGCGGGCGCTCACTCCACACCGGACCGCCCCACACCGACCCTGCCCCCCGTCTCAATCCTCAAGCCACTCAAGGGTACTGACCCTGACATCTACGAAAGTTTCCGCAGCCACTGTCTTCAGGACTATCCGGCTTACGAGATTATCTTTGGCGTGAGCGATGCCGATGACCCTGCCGTTGCCAGTGTGAAGCAATTGCAGCGGGAATTTCCGGAGCATGCGATCCAGTTGATCGTTTCGCCAGACAAACTCGGCGCCAATGTGAAGGTCAGTAATCTCGAACAGATGTTGCATGCAGCACGCTATCAGCATTTGCTGGTCAACGACAGCGACATTCGCGTCGAGCGCGACTATCTTCGCCGCGTCATCGCGCCGCTGGTAGAGGAGCGCGTCGGAATGGTGACGTGTCTGTACCGCGGGATTGCTGCGTCCACATTGGGGTCGCAATTGGAGTCGCTCGGGATCAGCACAGATTTCTGCCCGGGCGTGCTGGTGGCCCGTCAATTGGAGAATGGACTTCGCTTTGGACTCGGCTCAACCCTGGCTTTCCGACGAACCGATCTGGAGCGAATTGGGGGATTTCACTCGATTGTCGACTATCTCGCCGACGATTACGAATTGGGCCGTCGTATCGCTGGTCTGGGACTGCAGGTCCTGCTCTCAGACGTAGTTGTCGAGACCCATCTTCCGGCCTACGCCCTGCACGGATTCTTTGCCCATCAATTACGCTGGGCTCGCGGCGTGCGAGATTCGCGAGCCGGAGGTTACATTGCACTAGCTTCGACTTACGGCTTGATGTGGGCGCTACTCGCCGTGATCGCGAGCCGAGCCGCACCCTGGTCGTGGGCGTTCCTGGGTGTGACGGCTCTGTTGCGTTTGGCAATGGCCCTTGCAGTCGGCAAGTCCGTACTCGAAGACCGCCGGTTGCTGCGACAGTTGTGGCTTCTGCCAATTCGGGATCTGATCGCAGTCGCCGTGTGGGTCGCGAGTTTCGCGGGTCACACCGTGACTTGGCGCGGCGACCGATTCGAACTGAAGAAGGGGCGGTTGATCCGCCGTGCCCGCTAGTCTCGGCAGGGAAAACTTCGTAACCACAGAGGGCGCAGGGCTTCATAGAGTATGGCTCCGTGCACCTTGCGTTCTCCGTCGTTAAGCCTCTATCTTTTCGAAGCGGCCATCGGAAAAGAGTCTGTAGCGCCGCCCTCGCCAGGAAATCGTATTTCCAAAGAAGCCGGCGATCCAGAAGCAAAACCCGAACAAGTCTTCGATCGGCAACAGCAGCCAGTGAATTTGCGCGTGCAGGACGCGTGCTGAAACGGTATAGGCCGCGATGGCTCGCACGATCAAAGTAATTGGCAAAACCGGCCACCAAGCCGGCGACGCCGCGCACACCAACAGCGCGAGTGGGAACGGCATCGTGAATAACTGCCCGACATATCCGGCGGGACGGGACCGCCTTGTGCTGCGAGCCCAGCGCAGCCGATGCTCCACATTCTGTCGCAGGGTCGCGGAACCGATGTGGTGTTCGACAACGTACGACGACAGAATCACGCCATGGCCAGCGTCAGCCGCGAACTTGCCCAAAACAAAATCTTCCGCCAGATAGTCCTTCAACCGATCGAAGCCGCCAATTGACTCGAGCACTCTGCGTCGGGCGACGATGGTCGGACCTACCGCAAAGTGCATGCCTTCGAGCATTCCGGCAACCAGGGCGCTTCCCCAGAAATCGGTGTTCATGCCCGTTGCTTCGAGTCGCGACCAGAAACTTGCTCCGGGAACAGCCCGGTACGGGCAGGTCGCCACTCCCAGTTGAGGGTTCTGAAACTCAGCCGCGATGTTGCGGAGAAAATCCGGAGTAACGCGAATATCGCTGTCACTCATCACGACCAGATCGTTGGCGGCGGCGACAAGCATGCGGTCGAGGCTGAACACCTTGGCGTTGGGATAAGGAGGTTCACCGGAAATGACCAACCGAGAGGGGATTTTGGGGTACTTACGCTGCAGGCGCGTTACGACTTCCACCGCACGATCGTCTTCAGTCCGAACCGCGAATAGGATCTCGAAATCCGGATAATCCTGTTCAAAAAAAGTAAGCAAGTTCGATTCGAGGTCCAGGTCCAGTCCGGCAAGGGGCTTGAGAATGCTAATTGCCTCGTCAGCAAGCAGAGCTGGCGGCCGCACAGCCAGATAGCGTAAAGCGGCCACCACTTGCAGAAGCGAATAAACGATGGATCCACAGAGGACGGCGAGCAAAATGCCGGCCATGAATAGAGCGGGGTGCACATTGAAACGGAGCAGGAACAGCGCGCACGGCAATATTGAGCCGATCAAGACCAAGCCAATGATTATACCTAGCGATTGGGTTGTTTCTCGGCGGGACTCGCGCCATGGCTAAGAGCGGAACGAATCTTCAGAAAACTGCTTTAAGGAGCAGGGTTTTTTGCAAGAAATTCGTTTCACCGTGAGGCTGTTTGCGGCTAACGGCGAGCCATTGATGAGTGAGCTCCGCTGCCCTCGGAGCCGCCAGCAGGATTTCCTGAATTTTGGATTCGAGTGGAGCGTCTTTGGGCGCCATGTCCAGGGCCAGCTCAGCGCAGCTCGTGATGCTGGTCAACACGGGGTTGAAGTCATGAGCTACACCGCCCGCCAAATTCCCCATCGCATCCCTCTTTTGAGACGGCAGAAGCTGGGCTTCCAGCCGTAATCACTCAGTGAGATCACGCCCTTCGAAAGGAACTGCGTGACCCGTCGCAAGGCGTCCCGAACCGGGCAGATGCTCTCTTCCAGGGAATACAACGCTCCATTCTTTTTTCGATTCTCCGCGGACCCCACGGTAGGAATTACCGGCAAGAATCGTCTCCCGGATTTCGGGATAAACCTCAGGCGCCCGCTCGCTCGATTTTGAAATTCGCGAGGTGCGACCGCATACTTCGTCGCGTTCCTGGCCGGTCAAATTCTCGAACGCGGGATTCACATATTCAATGACGCCATGGAGATCGGTGATGAAAATCGTGTCGGCCGAACGCTCGACCACACGCGATCGCTTGCGCAAAGATTGCGGCGCGCGGTTTGCTGGTCTTGCGGATGGAACGCCAGAGTGTTTCGAATCGTGCGGATTAGAGTCGCACTGTCGAGTTGAGACTTGGCCACGCAGTTTCAGGTGCCGCCCTCAATGATTTCTGCGACGGTCTGTCCGTAGGCATTTTCAGTCAGCAGAATAAAATAAAAGGTACCGAGACCCCGGCGTGAAGAAAGTCGGCCACAAACTGAACCGCTTCAGGGTTCCCGGTTTCGTGCTCGAACAAAGCCAAGACCGTAGGGCTTCTGCTGCAACATTTGCTTGGCTTCTTCGAGCGGGTCGGCATGGTCGAGGTCGGCCGCGAGCAGGTTGCGGATGCGACTCAAGAATCTCGCGAATCAGGTAGAAATCTTCCTCTTCATTACCCACGAGCAGGACGCGCGGCGGAACCTGTTCCAGCGCGGATTTTGCGGCCGTCAACACTGAAGTAGCGCCATCACCAGTACCATCGGAATGTGCGGGACTCAGGTTGGCGTCGGCCGCGCGATTTCCAGTGGTGGGGTGGCATTGGAATTCTCGATTCGGAGGGTGTTTAAATCAGGAATTCGGTGGCTGGGATAGCAACGGCGTAGGCTTGGCCCCGGATCCTCGGATATCCGTTCTTCCTTGTTAACCAATCCACAATT
>CAZILJ010000619.1:0-2171 GCA_964539915.1 uncultured Acidobacteriaceae bacterium
GGTGGATCTGAGTTCCGCAGTAATGGAGCGGCCGGTTCCGGGGATGCTGGTCGCCAATTCTTTTGACGTGTCGCCTGATGGCAAACAAATCACTCTGGATTCGTTGGACGCGAAGGGTGAGCCTCACTTGTGGGTCGCAGCGCTTGATCGCCGGTCACCTCCGCGCAAACTGGAGGCTGGTTCTCCGGAGCGTAATCCCGTATTTGGGCCGGCGGGCGACTTGTTCTTTCAGGCACAAGAAGGCGGGCTCTCGTATCTTTACCGGCGCCCGCTCGCCGGCGGGCAGAGAACCAAGGTATCGCCAAATCCGGTGGTTCGCTTCGAGACCGTTTCAGCCGACGGCAAGTGGGTTGTCGCCGAGGCGCCCACAGCCGACCCGGAGATGACCCGTGGGGTCGTGGCCTATCGGGTCAAGGATGGAACGGCGAAACGGGTCTGCTACAGCTTGTGCGTTGTCAGGTGGACCGGGGATGGGAAATTCCTGTACGTCGAATTACCCGGTCGCGGACCTTCCAGGAATTTCAAGACCTTCATTGTTCCCTTGCATCCTGGTGAAAGCTTCCCCGGCCTGCCTGACGCCGGGATAAAATCGGAGAGCGATTTAGTCCACGTGCATGGAGTCAAAGTCGTCGATGACACTATTCATCCGGGTCCCGACATTTCCCTCTACGCTTTCTACCGCTCGACGGAACACCGGAACATATACCGCGTTCCGATCCGATAGTTTCGGGTCAAGCATTCGGGCTGCTGCAGTTAAGGATTTCTTTCCGCCGTGGTTTCTAGCCGGAAAACCCTTCCTCATATCAGTGGATCCGGCCGCCAGATAGATCCGTGTCGCCGGGCCCAATCCAAACACGGCTTACACCCGCTCCAGCGCACTCATCAGACGCTCGAAGGTGTGCCCATCAAAATCGCGCTGCACTTCGATCCGCCGTCCGTCCCGCAATACAACGGCCAGCCCGCAACTCGGTTGCCGCTCGAGCAGCGGTTTCCTGAGGGCCAATTCCACTGCCACGAACTCCCGTCGGCCAAAGCGCTTTTCGTCGTCCTCTTCCAGCGCCTCTTCTTCAGATGACGATCCAGCGTGCTGAAGCTCAAACCGCGGCTGCGGCAAGGTGTTCCGGTCTTCGCTTGGTACAACAGGATGCTGTCGCCGACTAGGCGTGAGCGTTCGAGTCTTACGGCGTCGCTGACACGCAAGCCACTCCAGCGCATCAGCCGCAGGAGAACACGAAGTCTCATTCCCCAAACCGCAGCATGCTTGAATTCGTATGGACGGCGCGGATATGAATACGTACACTCTATGATCTTCTCGAACTCCTGGCGCGTGCAATAATCGGTCACCCTGCGTCGGAGGTTCAAATCCTCTCTTCCCGACCAAATATTTTGCAATCAATCAATTGCGATGTTTGTGAGATACGCGGCACACGTCTTGTTCGACGGTTCCAGGGCTATTCTTACCAGCCAGCAGCTGTTCACAATCAATGACTTAGGAATTGAAAGGACCCCCAGAGCAAGAACCAGGGGGTCAAGGTTCAAATTCTCTCTCCCCACCAAATTTTAAAGCACTTATCGGAGCTCTTAGTGGGCGCTATTGGGCGCATATCAAGAAACGAATCCTGTCTCGGGACGCCGGGACTCCCGGCGGACTTCGCCGCGAGCGCAGCCACGAGCCTACCAAGGCGAATATATGGCGTGAATATGGTTAGCAACCCAAGTCCCGCCATTTCAAGCGTTCCTGAGCATTACTAATTAACCTCTGGCGCAGTCACAATCTCAAGCCCCGTCGAGTCAAGAGCTTCAAACTGTCGCGCGATCCCACATTTCTGGCGAAGATGACCGATGTCATCGGCTTGTATCAGGTAAGTCTCTGAGAACAGTATTCGGACCCATCAAAGTGTTAGCCTTATGGCTCGATGGACCACCATACCGTCGCAGCCATCAGCATTATGGGTACATGCCTCGATGTGTTAGGCAGCCTCTATCTCGCCTACGATTTGTTGGGTGGACAGCACGGTCCGTTGAGACTACTTACCCGCGCCGTCACGTACTCTATTGTTTTTGGAATCGGCTACGGCCTCGGCCTTGGTCTCTTCTTTGGTCTGGCCGCCGGAATTGCGACCGGTATCACATTGTCAGTCGAATTCAATCGGGCAGCTCGTGGGCTCGAT
>CAZILJ010000620.1:0-3987 GCA_964539915.1 uncultured Acidobacteriaceae bacterium
AGACACGGAGGCACGGAGAAGGCTTAAGCGAAAAGACCCAGGCTTTCCTCCATGTCTCTGTCCCGCTGTGGTGAATTTGATTGTTCGAAGGAGCATTTATCTGGAGGCCCCGGCAGCGGCTGTGGCTGTGGACGCGAGCCGGCCTCTGCCCGGCCGGACAGCCGAGACGGCGGTCCCAACCTGTCCCGATTTGAGCTCCGGCAGAGGGATCGATAGGTGTTCGTGCACGGCTTGGCGTTCGTTGTTGTCCTCGGGATGAAGCTGGCGATAGGGACCCGTGATCGCCTGCGACGACTCGTCGGCTTTGAAACGCATATAGCGGGCCTCGTGCTCCTTGGCTAATTTTTCCTGGCCGAGGCCGTTGTAGCAGAGCATGAGGTTGTAGTGCGCCTGTAAATCTTCAGGGTCGATCGTCAGTACGGTCTGCAACGTTTTCACTGCCTCATCGTATTTGCGCTGCAAAAACAGAATTCGCCCCAGGTCATTGATCGCAACCCGGTCTCGTGGATATTGTGCCAGCACCATTCGCAACCGCTCCGCCGCGTCTTCATAATGGCCGTCCGCACGCAGAACCTTGGCATAGAAGAAGTTAGCGCGGGCCAGTTTCGGCGAGATCGCCAGAGCTCTCTCGAGGACAACGCGCGCCCGTTGCATGTCGCCCTCCTGTACCGCGCAGCGGCCGATGTTCACCCAGCCATCGGGATTGTTCGGATCCGCCTCGGTTATCCTCTGAAAGGCCGCCGCGGCACCCTTCAAGTCACCTTGCAGGAACAGTCCAATTCCGTAATCGTTCCAGCGCTGCCATTCTTCCTTGCGAACGATGGTTTTGGGCTCGGACAGGGCGGCATCGTGCGCAACCACCGGAAGCGTGACTTCATTCTCGGCAATAGCCACAATCGGCACCTCGGGAATCTTCTCTTGCTTCGCCGACACGCCGCTCAAAGACGCCGTAAATAATTCGGGGCGATCATCGTAGTCGGGCGTAACCGCGTTGGGCTTGGCCGAATCAGGAACGCCTGCGAACGAAAACTGCGTTCCAAACCATGAAAACTTTCGGTAGCAAAGGCGCGCATGCAGCGTGAGGTTGTTGCCTGCGTTTTCGGGGATAGCCATGCGGTAGTGCACGGTATCGGCTGCGCCTGGCGGGATGAGCCGGACGTAAACCACGGCTCGCGTCGCCCAGGCGTTGCGCTTGTTGATGGGATTGCCGTGCGCGTCAATCTGCAACGAACGGTAGAAATGCGCTCCTTTTTCGACCGGCCCATGCCCGTTGTCGTCGACCGCACCACTCCAGAAGATGGTCTGACCTGTCTCGTCCGTAGCTTTCAGTTCGAGCCAGGTGTCGTAGGCGTCGACCGTACCGCCGGGAAAAAAGTGTCCGATTTTCTTCGTGCGTACGACGACATCGACACGCACCGTATCGCCGCGGCGCAGCGCGGGCTGCACCTCGTTCAACGGCGCGGTTAGGGGAGCAACTTCGCCGGAGGTCTCGACATTCATCTTGCTCTCGGCTTCTTCTCCAACTGCAAATGTCGTGGAGAGCTCCGATTGCGTGGTTGCTCCGGGTTTCAGAGGAGCTTGGGCCGGAGAGATCGCGAAAATGTCCACCGTCAGAGCACCGTTTCTCAGAAAGTCTTCGGTCAGCTTGAGTTGTGGGGCGTCTTCATTCGCGGTCGGGACGGCGGTGTTCGCACCGGGAAAGCGATGGGAGTGCACAAAGCCGTTGATGTTGCCCGAGTCGTTTGAAGACTCCGCCGGCATGTGGCAATCGGCGCATTGCTGCGGCTTTGGCGGGTAGTAGAAGGACCGCGCTCCCTCACCGGAAATGCCGCTGGCCTGCCAGTTGTCGTATTCGTTGAAGCCTCGGAACCAGCGATAGTGATTCACCGGAACGTCGAGGTGCACTTTGTGGCAGGAGGAGCAGAACTCCGCCGTCTGGTCGCGCATGAAGGGCTTGAGGAAGACGCGCCGGTGGGGCTCGGGATTCAGCCGAATCAGGAAATCATGCAGCGATCGCGCCACCGGATTCTGGGTGGCCGCAAGCTCATGCAGCTGGGGATACTCGAGGTAGAAATCAGCCTGCCCCATCGTGCTTTTCACTTTGGCGATGGAGTGGCACATCATGCAGCCGAGGCCGGCTTGCGCCTCGGGACGGTGAACAATCTGTTGGATCGGAGTGTCCATCAATCCCGCATACAGGACGGCGGGATCGTGGCAGCCGCCGCACCACTTTGAAGGCTTGGTGCCGATGGTGTCCTGCATGTACTCGATCGACTTGCGGTACCACTGATTGTTGAAGGAAGAAAAGTGGTGCGCCGAACTGAACCACTGGTTGTAGATATCTTCGTGGCAGCGCTTGCAGGAGTCCGATTCCATGAAAAACTTGCTGGGAATTTTCTGTTTGCCGAAGACCTGCGCTGAACTGGGAAAAAAAGATCCCTCCGGCCCGTCGCCCTCGCCATTCATGTTGTCGGGCGGCATCGTGGGATTCTGAATGCGGTTGCGCGTCTGCCAGCCGTCGCGGAGGTAGCGCGCGCCGTAGCCCATACCAGCAAGCAGAGCGAGACAGACTGCAGCCCGAACCGCAGCCGTCCCCACACTCGACTCTGGGGATTTGCGACTACCCAGCCAGCCAGCGACCAGCAACCCGACGCCCGCGAGTGAAATGACGATGTGAAGATAGAGATTGTTCCATTCCGTGCGCGGAGTTCCCGTCTTGATCAGGATCAACCCCAGGACCGCCCCCGCCCCAATTAGCAGCCAGCCGAGCTGCGAAGTAAGGCTTCCCGGCCGAATACGGCGGAACAACGCAGGGATCAGCAGGATGACCGCGAGCAGTCCGGCTGCGGCATGGAGTAGGACCACTCCTGCATAGAAGAGGTTCGGCTGAGGAAATGCGTATAGATAAGCGGCCGAGACGGTCAGAAAGAACACGAGCCAGGACAGAGCCCGACCCGCCAATCCTCTTGATGTTGGCATTTCCCGCATGTGAGAAGTTGGAAAATTCCAGAGGAAATCAGACCCACCGTAGCTGAAATCCCGCGCAGATAAAGTTATACAGACAAAACTGAAGGCGGAATAATACAAAAATACTAGCGGTTCCGACTGGCCAATTGGCGCAGGTCAGCGAATGGCAGGAATTTTCCGCGCTCCGCATTGTTTCTCCATCACTTCGGCGACCGCGAGCACCTGCTCTTCTTCCCACGGTCGGCCGACGATTTGCACGCCGATCGGCAGACCTTCAGTGGAGTGGCTCACCGGAACCACCACCGTCGGATTCCCCAAGAGGTTGAACCATTCCGTGTAACTCCAGGCATCGAGATAATTGACGGTCTTGCCTTCCACCGTCCAACTGCGCTCCCCGTGGCGGAAGGCAGGAATCGCAGCCGCCGGGCAGAGAAGAATTGGATACCTTTGCGTCTGCGCCAAGAAATTGACGCGGAGTGTGTCGCGGCCAATCCACGCTTCGAGAAGCGACTCGCCCGTAAGCGGTGGCTCCGCCCGAGACCACTCGAGGAACTCCTTAAGCATTGGGCTGAGATCGTGTTCGCGGCCATGGAACATCGGGCGAATCAGCATTCCACCGGCGGCGACAAAGAATTTCTTCCACAGCACGCGTATTTCTTCAAGGCCATCGGGACGGAACGGCTCAACCTGAAATCCAGCGCCCCGCAGGGCTTCCGCGGCGGTTCGCACGGCAGTGCGGATCTCTGGAGATACGGGCGTGCGGCCATCGTCTTCGAAATAGCCGATTCGCAGCTTTCTGACTTCGTCGTCGCTGGGCCATCGAACTCGTACCGGGGCAGCGCAGGTATCTCCGTCGTCGGGGCCTTGCATCACTTCGAACATAACTTTTACATCGGCTACGGTGCGCGCCATCGGGCCAACCACGCCAATCAGGGCAAACGGTCCGCCCGATGCTGGAAAGTGACCAGTCGCCGGAATGCGACCGGGCGTAGGTTTGAGTCCGCAGATGCCGCTGAAATG
>CAZILJ010000621.1:0-4906 GCA_964539915.1 uncultured Acidobacteriaceae bacterium
GACGGTTGCGTCGTCGTCTTCGGCGGGCTTCAGAGTGGCGTCGGTCATGCCCTGGAACATTTGAGAGACGGTCGGCATGACGCGGTCTTCGGGATTTTCCTGGTGGCGCTTTTGCGAAGCGTAGAAATAGGCGCCCACTCCGAGCGTGAACAGGGTCCATGAGAGGAGCAGAGTCCAAGTGCGGCTGGGCTTCGCGTGCACCAGTTGGAAACCGAAAGACATCTAGCCTCCTCCTCGAACTTTTGACTTCATCTATCGTGCCGGCTTGGGCTGCGGGTCGCCCCACTTACAGCCGCCGACACGTCGGCGCTACAGCTTGCTTTGTGCGGCTAACTCCATGTAGGCCGTGTCGAACTGCAGTCGGACGCGGTCTGGTTTGCCTTGCACGGAGCCGTCGGGATAGCGAATCGCGACGTCATCGACGGAGCTGATGTTTTTGCCGAGCAGGCCGTGGTCGAAGCAGAACTGGCGGACGAGAGCCATCTTCTGCTTCATGTCGGGGGATTTTCCGAATTGCGCGGCAGACTCCGCCTGGTAGAACATCTTGGTCGTGCTGAGTTGCTCTTTGTAGGACGAAACGGTATCGCCCGAGCCCTCGGCAATGGACGCCAGCACTTTGTCGGCTGCCGGGCCTGGTGCCGACATCAAGCTCATCATTTCGTACCAGGCTCCGGCGAGCGCTTTGGCGAAGTTTTGCCCTGCACCGTCTGGGCGATCCAAAACCTCCGTGCGCACGACTGTGAGGTCGAGAATCTCGCCAGGGATTTGCGAGGAATTAAACAGCGAGATCACCCCTTTCTGTTGTGCGAGCTGCGAGAGCATGGGCTTCCAAGTGACTGCGGCGGAGACACTGGCGTCGCTGATGAACGCGGATTGAATGTCGGAGTCGGAGGTGTTGATCATACGCACTTTATTGATCTGATCGCGCATGGAGTTGAGCGTCAGAGCGCGATCGAAGAGGTATTCCGAGACCGTTTTCTCGACCAGCAGCATTTTGCGGCCGACGAGATCTTTCATCTGCAGGCCGCCACGGACGAGCAGGGCGTCGTTGCCGTTGGAATAATCGCCGATAAGGATGACGGTCGTGGGCACGCCGGAGGCGGCCGGCATGTCGAGGGCCTCCATGTTTGTCATGGTGCAGGCATCGATGTTGCGGCCGACAAAGGCGTCGAGCGAAGGGGCGTAGTCGAAGCGTTGGACTTTGATGACGATGCCGTACTTGTCGGCCCACTTCTTGAGGAGGCCGGACTTCTGCATGTAGTGATAGGGCGTCCAGCCGGCGTAGATGGACCATCCGACGGTGAACGCGGGCTTCTGGCCGAGAGCGGGCATCGCCAGAAGGACACAGAAGAGGAGAACTGCACGCCGCAGAGTTGAAGCCAACGGGAGCATCGTGGTGTGAATTTTAGACGCGATACTGTACCCGTCTAACAGGCAATTTTTCTATGGCTGCGATTCAAGATTTGGATGTTGCGAGGTAGGCCCGCCATCCGCCGAAGCGGGTGATTTCGGTTGCCGCTGCCGCTGCGCAGGGCTCGCAGAGAAAGCACTTCACCGGCTCGCCGTTGTCGAGTGTGACGGTGCCGATTCCGAGGGGCGCGGACACGGCAGCGACGAAACCGCCGAACTGGTCTTCGGGCATGGCCCAAACTTCCACCTCAATGCCGGGGCCCTGAAAATTTTCATCGCGGATGAGGCCGGGTTTCGGCGGTTTGCTTTCTGCCAGGGCGTACAGACGATAGTAGGGCGCCGTCCGGCAGGTCTTCTGGAGACGCGCACCGCGCTGGGTTAGTTGCTGGTTCAAGGGCTGGCCGCTGAGATGTGCGCCAACGACGGCGACTTCAACACATCCCGGAGCTTTGTCCAGGAGCAGAGCGGGAGCGCCGAGGTAGCGATTCGCCAGCGCGAGCAAGGCTTCGTCGGTGAATGCCGGGCCGATGAACGAAACTCCGAAGGGGAGGCCGTTCGAACGGAAGCCTGCGGGAGCCGCAATAGCTGCGAGATCCATCAGGTTCACAAAATTTGTGTAGTAACCGAGATTCGTGTTCAGCTTCACCGGATCGGCAGCGATTTGCTCGTGGGTGTAGATCGTTCCGGTCGTCGGCAGTAAGAGCACATCCATGGCTGCCCACTGCTTCTCAGCTTCACGACGCAGAGCCCGGAGGCGATAATCGGCTTCGAAGGCCTCGACGGCTGTGTATCGTTCCGCTCCTCCGATGATGCCGCGCACAACGGGCTCGACGTCGGCGGAGTGATCGCGGAAGAAGCCCTTGATTGCGGCGAGACGCTCGGCGACCCAGGGTCCGCCGTAGAGCAAGTCTGCGGCTTTGCGGAAGACAGAAAAATCGATCTCAATCTTCTCGCCTCCGATCTGCTGCAGTCTCTTGATTGCAGCGCGGTAGAGGTTCGGGGCTTCTTCGTCACCGAAAAACTCCAATTGCTGCGGCGGAGGAACTCCGAATCGGAATTCGTGGTTCAGCCATGGGGCTGCGTCCTCTCCGCGACGAGGCTCGCGCGAAAACGGGTCTGCGGGGTCAAGGCCGCGAGCCACTCGCCAGACTTCATGCGCCTCACGGCAAGTTCGCGCAAAGATGGAAACGCAGTCCAGCGTGCGACACGCGGGAACGACTCCTTGCGTGCTGAGAACGCCGCGAGTTGGCTTCAGTCCCAGCAGCCCATTGAAGGCGGCGGGCACTCGGCCAGATCCAGCGGTGTCGGTCCCGAGAGAGAACGCCACAAGATTCTTCGCGACTGCGACCGCTGAGCCGGAACTCGATCCGCCGGAGATGTAGCGGTGATCGAAGACACTGGAACAGGCACCATGGGGGGAGCGCGTACCCACCAACCCGGTGGCAAACTGATCCATGTTGGTCTTGCCGATGAGAAGTGCTCCGGCAGATTGCAGGTGCTGAACTACGGTTGCGGTCGAGGGCGGCGTATAAGCGTATGCGGGACAGCCCGCGGTGGTGGGCATTCCCGCGACGTCGAAGTTGTCTTTGACAGCGAACGTCTTGCCTCCGAGAGGCAAACCCGGATGATTTTCGATTTCACGCGCTCGGGCAAGGGCTGCATCTCGCGGGACGAGTGAGATCCACACAGGGTTGAGAGGTTCGCTCTGCAGGCGATCGTAAAGCGCATTGATTGTCGTAGTGAAGTCGGTGACGGCGAAAGTCATGCAGCCGCCTCCGCGCGAAGCAACAGAAGGGTTTGGCCAGCCCAGACCATCGCTCCTGCGGCGCAATTCAGCCTTTCGACGATGCCCGCGTTCGGGGCTGCCACTGCGATTTCAGTTTTCATGGCTTCGAGAACGATAAGCTTCTGGCCGGCTTCCACTCGCTGACCAGCTTCTACCGCGACGTTCCACACGCTTGCTGCGATCGGCGAGCGCACGGGGCGACAGCCCTCAGGAGCTTCTGAATCCGGCGCTGGAGCTGGCGGTTCAGGGGGCTCGATGTACTCGGCTTTGCCCTCAGCGGCCCAACGCTCACGTTCCGCTTCGAAGGCTGCCTGCTGGTGTTTCTTGAAGGTGTCGGCTTCCGGTTTGATCGACTTCAGGAAAGCATGATAGTCGCGCAGGCGGAATTCTTTTGGCTCGATGCGCAGCGGGTAGCGCCCGCGAGGGAACGCATCACGAATCTCCAAGAGCTCTTCGGCGCTTACCAAATGAAATCGCAGTTCATCGAAGAATCGCAGCAGCCAGGGCGTCCCCGGAGGGAATTCCGTGGTGGAGTGGAAAGTATTCCACATCTGCAGAGTGCGCCCGACAAACTGATATCCCCCGGGGCCTTCCATGCCGTACACGCAAAGATACGCGCCGCCGATTCCCACGGCGTTTTCCGGCGTCCAGGTGCGCGCGGGATTGTATTTCGTTGTCACCAGGCGATGTCGCGGGTCCACCGGTGTTGCCACGGGTGCGCCGAGGTAAACGTCGCCCAAGCCCAACACCAGATAGCTCGCACCGAACACAATGCGGTGCACGTCATTGATTGTGTTGAGGCCGTTGATGCGGCGGATGAACTCTATGTTGCTGGGACACCACGGCGCATCTGGCCTAACCCCTTGCATGTATTTGCGAATCGCAAGCTGCGTGGCGGGGTCGTCCCATGACAGCGGCAGATGAACCACCCGAGACTCCACCGTGATGTTGTCGAGGTCTGGAATGCGGCGCTCACAGGCATCGAGCGCCTCGAGCAGTTCGTCGCGGCGCAGGCGCGAATCGTAGTGGATGTGCATGGAGCGCACACCCGGCGTTATGTCGATGATTCCGGGAACGTTCTCGGCGCGGATTTGCTGCTCGAGCGCGTGCACACGGAAACGCAGGTTCAGATCGAGGACGTTGGGCCCGTACTCTATCAACAAATACTGATCACCGTCGGCTCGGCAGACCACTGCGGGAGAACCGTTCGAGGCGGCACGCTCGTACACGACAGGATCTTCGCGGTGGGTGAGCGGCAACTTTGGGAAATTCCCGGCTAGAGTTTCCAGGCATTCTTCCACGTCGCACCGCAAGGCTTCGGCTTGTTCGAGTGAAAGGGCACGGAACTTCACGGTGTCCCCAGCTTTCAGTTGTCCCACCTTCCACAGGTCGGCCTCCACTATGGTTGCGGGGCAAACAAAGCCGCCCAGGCTTGGGCCATCAGGGCCCAGAATGACTGGCATGTCTCCGGTAAAGTCGACGGTGCCGACTGCGTAGGCGTTGTCGTGAATGTTGGAAGGATGGAGGCCGGCCTCGCCGCCGTCTTTGCGCGCCCAGCGCGGCTTCGGGCCAATGAGCCGAATGCCCGTGCGATCGGAGTTGTAGTGAATCTTCCACGACGTCGCGAAGAACATTTCGATGTCTGCGGGCGTGAAAAAGTCAGGCGAGCCGTGAGGGCCGTAGAGCACGCCGATTTCCCACTCGTGGCCG
>CAZILJ010000622.1:0-2678 GCA_964539915.1 uncultured Acidobacteriaceae bacterium
TTACCGCCCAGCGCGAATGACTGGTTTCCGACTGCCCGCGCCTACCGCGGCCGAAGACGATGAGCATCCGCCAACCGACATACAGCGCGGCCAAGCCTATGTTTCGCAGTTGACGCGCACTCGGGGATTAACCTGATCGCAGTGTGGAGAATCTTCCCGATTCCATCTTAAGACCAGGCGTGGAAGATGGCGGCAGTCGGTGGCTAGAATCGATTTGCTAAAGAGGAGAAAAACGATGAGCACTTCGAGCCGGTCTCTGGGGGCCGTTTTCTTGTTGTCGTTGTTGGCATTCTGCGTGTGCCCAAGTGCCTGGGGGCAGGGATGGACGTCCACGGCTACAAAGGCATACCCCTTGCAGAATTTATCAAACGCAACGCTTATAGGGCCCGTGGCAACGTCCACACCGTTGCACATTGTTGTAGGCCTGAAGGAACAAAACGCGGACCAGGTTCAGCCGACCTTGTTGCGCATGCTCACTCCGGGCGACCCACTTTACGGCACTTCGCTTACGCTGCAACAGTTCGTGGCGCAGTTCGGAGCAACACCGGCTCAGGTGCAGACTGTACAGAGCTACCTTGCGGGCCAAGGATTTACGAATATCACAGTCGCCGATAACCAACTGCTGGTTGAGGCGGACGGAACAGCAGCTGGAGTGAGTTCCGCATTCAACACGGCCCTGACGAACTATTCGATTGGAGGACGCACGGTATATGTGAATGCTTCGGACGCACAGGTACCCGCGTCGCTCTCCGGAGTCGCAATAGCCGTACTCGGATTGAACAACGTGGTCGCGGTGCATTTCGATGCACACAGCCTGGCGCTGAACATGTCTCCATCGACCGACCCTTGTACACCGCCGAACTGCCCGACCCCGGCGGTTGCCAACGAGGTCTTCGGCCCTCACGAATATCAGATTGCCTACGATGCGGCTTGCCCGTCCGATAATCCCCTTTGTGCAGCCCAGAATTTTCCATCCGGATCGGCCACTGCGGTGGGTATCATCGTTGAAGGCGACCTGACCCAAGTGGTGAATGATCTGCGGACGTACGAACAGACCTACAATCTGCCGCAAGTGCCGGTGACGATTGTGAACGCGGGTGTCCCAAGCCCCGACACGAGCGGCGCTGAAGAGTGGGATCTCGATTCCCAAGTGTCTACAGGAATCGCGCAGCAGGTGTCGCATCTTTATTTTTACGCGGCTACTACCCTGACCGATTCCGACCTGGCTCTGGCGATCAACAAGGCGGTCTCGCAGAACAAGGTAAAAGCGTTCAACATGTCATTTGGCGAATGTGAATTCAGCCCCTTCATCGACGGGGCAATGCTGATTGACGATCAGATTTTCGGCGAAGCCGCGCTGCAGGGTATCACTCCCTTTGCTTCCTCCGACGACAACGGATCCGCGTGCCCCGCGGAAGGAGCGACGAATGGCGTGCCGCTTACCGGGCCGCCGGATACTTCGTACCCTGCATCCTCGCCCTACGTGATCGCCGTTGGCGGCACGAATCTTTTCACCAACGCCGATTTCACGTATGACTTCGAGACCGGATGGGAGGCGAGCGGCGGCGGAGCAAGTGTGTTTGAAAATCCACCGTTCTGGCAGAGTTTCACCGGATCGGGCACGCTGCCAATCGTGCCGAGCGCCGAAGGATCGGCGGCGGGAGCGGGACGGGGCGTGCCAGACGTCTCGATGTGCGCTGGAGGAACAGGCTTGGCTATCTGCTCGGCGAACGTGTTTGTGAGCGGCACAGCAACGCTTATTGGGGGAACCAGCCTGTCTTCGCCGCTTGCAATGGGATCCTGGGCGCGAATTCAAACCGCACATAAGAACAAGCTGGGCTTCGCGGGGCCACTGATCTACCAGCTTGCGAATGGCGGTCCGACGCCGAGTAGCCCGGTTTTCAATGACGTGCTGTTGGGAGGAAACGGACTGTTCACCGCGCTTCCCGGCTACGACTATGTTACGGGCCTCGGGTCGTGGGATATTTTCAGAATTAACGCAGTGATTCCGTCGACCTATCCACAATAGGTTGTCGCCCGTCGCGGGACTTCCGGCGCATCGCGAAAAATCTCCGCCTCAGTTGCGCGTGGTGCGGTCCGGCTACCAGCCGGCAACGACGGAATCCTTGGCCCGCAGTTCAAGAACGTGATCCTGAAAAACGGGGGCCGTCTCGTCGCGGGCGGCCAACGAGTCATTGTCGTTTGTTGGCATCCAAGGACAGCCGAAATTTCGCGAGTTTTTCCGGCGCTGAAACTGGAACCGTAGGAGAGGACTGCGGAAAAAACTCTAATGAAATCAATGGTCGGGGT
This sequence comes from uncultured Acidobacteriaceae bacterium, assembly GCA_964539915.1. GTDB lineage: Bacteria > Acidobacteriota > Terriglobia > Terriglobales > Acidobacteriaceae > Sulfotelmatobacter. The sequence goes on from CAZILJ010000622.1 coordinate 2,311, forward strand.
GACAGGATTTGAACCTGCGACATCTACGTCCCAAACGTAGCGCTCTACCAGTCTGAGCTACACCCCGGCAATCTAACCTCGGCGGGGCGGCAATCGTAGCAGGTCCCAAGCTCTCAAGTCGCGCGCAGGCTACCTCGGCAGCCGGCTATTTGGCGGCGTCCGCGGCAAGACCGTAGGCGAGCAGCACATTCCCGGGACGGCCGCCGAATGCGCCGTATCCGGACGGGACATACAGCATCGGACCCGCGATGACAGGCCCCGGACCCAGCATGGACGCGCCCCTTGCGGGGACGCCGTTCAAGGTCTGGAATTCATGGTCGGTATCGACTTCCCACAGGATGGCTCCATCGAGCGTCGAGTACGCGCGC
>CAZILJ010000623.1:0-2681 GCA_964539915.1 uncultured Acidobacteriaceae bacterium
TTGAGAAAGGCCGCGTCGTGCAGGGCAACTTCGACGATTACGCTCCGCTGCGGATGGAAGAGACTCCGGCGGTCGAAGTCTATGCCGTTGCGAGCGCCGAAGCCCCGACGGGAATCGGCGAGCCGTCGGTGCCTCCGATCGCACCAGCGTTGTGCAACGCAATCTATGCGGCGACCAAGAACAGAATTCGCGCGTTGCCGATTCTCAGCTGAGACTGCCTTTGTGTAGCACCGGCATCGTGCCGGCTGTCCCGCGGGCGTCTCGCCCTCGGCCGCGGGCGCATCCAGATAGAGCATCTTCAGGAGACTTATGTTTCAAAAATGGATCGGAGCGATTGTACTTCTCTCTGCCATCTCATTGGCTCAGAGTGCACCATCCTCGGTTCCCGCGGCGCGTCTGGCAAACATCCGCCGTGGCATCAATCTGAGCGAATGGTTCGCGCAAGTCTACGATCCCAAGGGATACACCAAAGAGCACTTCGAAAGCTGGACCACTCCGTCCGACATTGCGCTGATCAAGTCTGCGGGATTCGACCATGTGCGGCTCAGCGTGAACCCGCAGCCGATGATGGAGGCAGCACGGCACCACGATGGCACCGCGGAATATTTCGGCTATCTCGACGCCGCGGTCAAAATGATTCTCGATGCCGGTCTCGCCGTTGAGATCGACATGCATCCCGACTCCGATTTCAAAACCCGCTTGTCCAAAGAAGATGAATTCGTTGCGCGCTTCGCCGATTTCTGGAGCATGGTGGCGCAGCACTATGCTTCCTGGGACACAGACCGCGTATTGTTCGAAATCCTGAACGAGCCGGAAATGCACGATTCCTATCGCTGGTACGGAGTGGAAGCCAAGCTGGCCGCGGCAATCCGGCGAGGCGCGCCTTCCAATACCATCATCGCGGCGGGCGCCAGTTGGGACAACGAAGACGACCTGCTCTTTCTCGAGCGCCTGCCCGATCCCAATGTCATCTACGTCTTTCATTACTACGAGCCGCACATCTTCACGCATCAAGGCGCAGGATGGGGAGCATACTACTGGCACTGGCTGAAGGGCCTGCACTATCCTTCTTCGCCGGGAAATGCCGCCCAGGTGGCGGCAGAGGTTCCGGAGGCGCGCGATCGCCTGCAGGTGATCCGTTACGGACAAGATCACTGGGACGCAGCGCGCATTGAAGCGGAAATCGATCAAGCAGGCGATTGGGCCAAACAGCATGGCGTTCCGCTGATCTGCAATGAATTTGGAGTCTACCGGGCATTCTCCGACCCGCAGGACCGCGCCGCATGGATCAAAGATGTTCGAACTTCGCTCGAGCGTCACAACATCGGATGGGCGATGTGGGACTACTCCGGAAGTTTCGGCGTAGTCACGAACCGCGAAACCAAAGCCAAGCTGGATGAAGTCACGTTAAAGGCGCTCGGTCTGCGCTGAAACCAGGAGCACTTAAGCTCGTATGTCCGATCTTCGGTTCAAGGAACTTTTTTAGCTTCTCTAGTGTCTAACTCCAAAAGGGCAAGTTCTGTCGACCTTGGACGCCGCTCCGCCTGATGTCGTTTCAATGCGGAATCCTGAGAGGAGTTGGCGTGACCAAGGCCCTGATTCGCGGCTCACTATCTTTCTTCGCATTTCGATTCCTCGCTTTCGCAGCTACCCTCTCTGCCGCAGATCAACCGGCGCCGGCGCCCCCCGGGAAACTCGTTGATGTCGGCGGTCGCAAACTGCATTTATATTGCACGGGTCAAGGAAGTCCGACTGTAGTCCCCGAAGCCGGTGCTGGTGGCTTCTCGATCGACTGGGCTCTGGTCGAAACCGAGATTGCCAACACGACATGCGTCTGCTCCCATGACCGTGCCGGTTATGGCTGGAGCGATCCCGGACCCCAGTGGGACACCGTCGAGCAGGTCGCTCACGATCGGGAAACTGCGCTGAAGAATGAACCTGAGCATTCCCCCTGCGTGCTCGTAGGCCAGTCGATGGGCGGGCTTTTTGTTCGCTCCTACCAGCACGAGCATCCGGACCAGGTTGTCGGTATGGTGCTTGTGGACACCTATGAGCTGGGGATCGGAATCAACGGGAAACGCGTCGATCTCCGCGAAGTGCCCAAGGAACAGCTGCAGGCAAACCTGCCGCCACCTTCCTCGTACAGAAGCCTCCACTCCCGACCAACGTGCGCCCCCCGGCTCAATAAACTCCCGGAACCAGTTCCGACGATACCTGTTTGGCTTGAACGGACATTTTTCGAGACCCTGGAGTTCAACAAAGGACCGGCGATGATGGAGTCGTGGCGCTCGGCGTATACCATTTTGCACCAGGCATCGCTTACTCCCGACTCACTCGCGGGCTTGCCTCTTGTCGTTCTGACCCGCGAGAACGTGATCGAAGGTGAACCGAAGCGACAAACCGACTTAGCGCGTCTCTCGCGGAACAGCCGGAAAGAAATGGCCGTAGGCAGCCCACTTCATTCAGATCGAGCGACCTGATCTGGTGATCGAAGCCATCAAAAGTGTTATGACTAAACAGTACGCTGCGCCACATCGGCCATCAACAACGTGGGAGTAGCCTATGCTCGAAGCCGCGCACCTTACCAAGCGCTACGCATCATTGCCTGCCGTGCAGGATCTGTCGTTCACCTTGCAGCCCGGGCAAGTACTCGGATGTCTTGGCCCGAACGGCTCCGGCAA
>CAZILJ010000624.1:0-11363 GCA_964539915.1 uncultured Acidobacteriaceae bacterium
CATGGCGGAGCCTGGGCTATGCCCGATGATATGGTCGAGGCTCATCTCAGGGGAGTTCGCAACGCGGTCGCCGCCGGCTGGCGCGCGCTCACCAAGGGCGGATCATCCGTCGACGCTGTCGAAGAAGCCGTCGTCATCATGGAAGACGACGAGACTTTCGACGCCGGACGCGGCAGCTTTCTGAACCGCGACGGCAAGGTGCAACTCGATGCCCTCATCATGGATGGAGCTACGCTGCGCGCTGGAGGCGTGGGCTGCGTCGAGCATCTGCACAATCCGGTGCGCGCAGCGCGAAAGATTCTCAGCGAAAGCCCCCACGTTTATTTTGTCGGCGAAGGCGCGGAGCGTTTCGCCGCCGAACACGGTATCCCTCTTTGCAAGAATGAAGATCTGATCATCCCCCGCGAAGTAGAACGACTCCGCAAATATCAGACAGAAGCCGCGCAGAGTGGCAACGATCTGTTCGCACCCCACATTTCGCACGATACCGTAGGCGCGATCGCTCTCGATCGGGAGGGCAACATCGCGGCAGCGACTTCGACCGGCGGAACTCTGAACAAGGCTCCCGGACGGCTGGGCGACTCTTCGCTGATTGGCTGCGGATGCTATGCGAACAATGAGAGTGCTGCCGTCTCCACCACGGGATGGGGCGAACCGATCATGAAGCTGGTGTTGGCGAAGTGGACGGCGGACCGGATCTCCGCCGGAAATCTGCCGGAGTGGTCCGCGCAGGAAGCGATGAACTACTTGAAGCAGCGGCTGAACGGCCACGGCGGAATCATCGTGCTGAACCCGGAAGGGCACATCGGCATCGCGCACAACACGCCGCGCATGGCGTGGGCGTACCGGACGGTGAAAAAGCAAGACGCGGGCATTGTCCGCGAAGGCTAGCGCCCCGCTCTCGACGGGCTGCCGTTACCTCGGTCAATTGTTAGGGCCACGCCGCCATGCTGTAATCGGCCGGTATGGCGTCCATTCGAAAATGCCCGAAATGCTGCCTCGATCTCACGCACACGTCGGCGCAAACCTGTCCCACGTGCAGCACAAAGATCGTTCGTCCTCAGGGCGCGAAGGTCTGGGTGGGAGCGCTGGTGCAGATTGCCATTTCAACTGCATTCATGCTGGCACTCGGATTTCCACGAATCATGATCGCGATTTTCGGCGGATTGATTCTGCTTGCCGCGGCATTCTCCGGCCGAATGAAAACACGCACTTTCACTCCACCGCCAAAACCAGTTTCGCATCCGGTTCGATTTCGAATCCTTCGTATCGGTATCGGGCTCGGTTCGATCGTGTTGGTCTCGATCCTGCTGTTTGGCTTCGTGATCTTCATGAATTCATGGTCGCGCTGGCACCGATACGAGCACGCGTCTTATCATCACAGAGACTTCCAGGTAACGCCCGTTTACTACCCGGCGCGGCGGAAGGGCGGGGCTGAGGTTTACGCCAGCGGGACGGTCGACGGCGATCGCGAGTGGATGAACCTGCGGCCGTATCTGCAGCATGGTCCCACGAGCCAGGCGGAACTCGACTCGCTGGTCCCGGTCGGCACCTCAATCTCTGTATATTTCTTCCCCAGCCTGAAGGGGCGTTCTCGCGGGCAAGTTTTCAGCGACGTGCCACCTGCTGAAGCGAGCCGTCGTGAAGCGATGGACGCCCTCAACTACGGTCTTGGCGGCCTTGCACTCACCGCCGGAATCATTTTCGGGATGATTCGTCTGCGCCGGGTTTGTTTCGAGAAGGCAGACGAAGCGTTTGCGGCGAATTTAGCCGGATTGAAATCCGAGCCAAGTCTGGTCTCCAGCGCAGGCGCGGCACAGACTACAACCAGCCCTTGGTACGCGCGATTCTCGCGGCTTCGACGCGATTGCTGGCGCCGAGCTTGCTGATCGCTTCGGAGAGATAGTTGCGTACCGTGCCGTCGGAGAGGCCTAATTCGCCTGCGATATCGCCGCTGGCCATGCCTTCGCCGGCAAGTCGTAGCACCTGACGTTCGCGGTCCGTGAGCGGGTCCATCTCGCCCCAGGCTTCCGTCGCAAGTTCCGGATGAATGACGCGCAGTCCCTGGTGCACACGGCGCACGGCATCGGCGAGTTCCTCGGCGCGCATGTCTTTCAGCAGATATCCCAAGGCTCCGGCGTCGAGCGCGCGGCGTAAATAACCAGAGCGCGCAAACGTGGTCACGATGACGACGCGGGTACCTGTGCGGCGCCGCTTTAACTCCGCAGCTACGTCGAGGCCGCTCATGTGCGGCATTTCGATGTCGGTGATGAAGACGTCGGGCTTGTGCGCAAGGACGGCTTCGAGCGCCTCCTTGCCGTTGTGAGCTTTGGCGATGACGGATATGTCGCCTTCGATTTCGAGCAAAGCGGCGAGCGCTCCCAGCACCATCCCCTGGTCTTCGGCCAGAACCACGCGGATGGTCTTGCGGCCTTCTTTGAGAGAGGGATTCAATTCTGCAGGCCTTCTCGTTTCGGCGCCCATTCCTTGAGGGGCAGTGTAATCGAGAGCGTCGTACCCGCTTCGGTGGTGCGATTCAGCGTGCCTCCCAGCATTTCGACGCGTTCACGCATGCCACGCAATCCATTGCCTTCACCGTTAGAAGTGCCGCACCCATCATCGTGAATTTCGAGGCGGCAGGATCCATTCTGCTGCTCAAGGCGCATGCGGCAAGTGTGGGCCTGTGCGTGACGCACCACGTTAGTGACCGCCTCGCGCACGGCCAGCGAGAGCACGCTTTCGTGCACTGCCGGAAGCTTCATCGTGGTCGCGGCATCGCATTGCACCGTCAGGCCCGCGGTTTCAAGCGTAGTCTTAGCTTGCGCGAGTTCGGCCACCAGTCCCTGAGAACGATATCCGCGGATGGCATCTCGCACATCGGACAATGCCTGGCGTGAAATCTGCTCCACTTCCCGGATTTCTTTGCCGGCCCGTTGCGGATCGCGGGCGATCAGCTTGCCGGCGAGTTCCGACTTCAGCGTGATCACCGACAGAGTATGTCCCAGGACATCATGCAGATCGCGGGCGATGCGTTCGCGTTCGGCCACCTTGGCGAGGTTTTCGATCTCTTCGTTCGCCCTGCGCAGCTTACGGTTCATGCGGTTGCGCTCGGCAAAGAAGACATTGCCGGCGCCGATGAGAAGGGGAAAGATGGCCGCATAAAATAACGTCCACCCACTCGCGTGCAGAAGAAATCCTTCGATGGCGCCGATGCCGGCGATGATACCCAAGCCTGCGATTGCCCGCGTTTGCGTATCCACGAGGAAGGGGACCATGGCTGCCGCAAAAATGAAAAACGTGCAGGCTCCTCCGTTGAGGGGAAAGAATGTGACTCCCAGCAGCACCATGCCGCCAACGTGCACCAGCACGCGTGGCCTTTCCAGCAAGAACATTCCCCAATACAGGACGAGAAAGATCGCAGCTCCGAGACCATCAAACAACCAGTGCTTGAGGCTGACGTGATCGACGACGGGCTGAACGAAAAAGAATCCGAGGTAGAGCACCCAGAGCAATGGACCCCATCCGTGATCTTTGTCCCTGAGCACCGAACCGAGCGGCCTTAGTTTCCATGGCCGAGTTGCTCCCGATGAATTCTCTTCGATATGTGGCGAACCAAGGTACGGCATCTGTTCTATTTTCAACCTTGCGGTCAATTCCGGCCAGTTCGAAGGCTGGGCTTCGCCGTGTACCACACCAACGCGGCCGCGGGAATCAGTATCGGAGCCCATCTCGCGCCGCCATAGAAAACTGCAAGTCCGAGAACGATCAGGACGACCGTCCAACCTATCGACTTTTTCGATTGCGCGCTCATACGTATGCTCTTTCCAAGATTTGTTGATGACTCATCCGTACATTTTTTCCTGCTCGCGCTGAAAGCCAATGCGGGCTACGCCGAGGCAGATCATCGTGAAAGCGGCCAGAACCTCCCAGTGCGCGACGCTCGATTCATGGCTCCCTGCGCCGACAATTCCGAGTGCCAGTTGCGACAGGTGATAGGGAGGCAACACGAGCGCGATCTGGCGCACCACTTTCGGCAGGAACATGAACGGCACCCACAATCCGCTGCAGAACGACATGGGCAAATAAATAAGGTTGATGGTCGCAGGGGCGGAATTCGGACCGGTGAAGTATCCGAGAGCTAATCCCATGGCAGAGAACGGCAGCGAGCCTGCCACCAAAGTTCCCAACAGTCGGGCGAAATCAACCATCGGCATTCGCACGCCGCCCAGGGTGAATCCGAGTAAGAACAGCGCGAGGACGATCACCGCGCTGAAAATCATGCTGGTAATCACCTTGGCCGCGAAGTATGCGAAGGGTGGCATCGGGCTGGCGCGTTTCACCTGCAGCCATCCCAGCCCGCGGTCGGAGGCCAGGCCTGCGGCTGTTCCAAACAGTGAAGCGCCCATCACGCCGAAGGTGCCATAGGTAGCGATCAGATACGTGGGGATCGAGGTGCCCCCGATCGCCTGGTGCTGGTTCAGCACCAGGCCAAACAACACGTAGAACATGATGGGGAAGCTGAGTACCGACGCCGTGTACATGCGCAGACGCAGGTTCTTCAGAAATTCGTACTTCGCTTCCTTCAGGTAAATGATCGCAGTCTGCCCCGGCAGGCGCTGCATCCGCGTGTGGCTCAATGTCATCGTGGTTGTGCTCATTTCATCTCCTTCGCAGTTTGGGTGTTCCCGGTCTGGTCAGTTCGGACGATTCGGTTCGCGCCCTGTGTCGCGGGTCAACGCCAGGAACGCCTCTTCCAGTCCGGCGCTCGTGACCTCCAGACCGCACAGTTGTGCGTCGCGCGCCAGCAGTTCCCGGACGACGGGTTCTGCCTCGATTGCGTGAAGCTCGACGGCTTCGCGATCTTCTTTCGCCTCGGTTACGCCGGGAATCTGGCGCAGAGTGTTGATGGCGAGACTCGTGATGCAGCGAATCCGCTTGCCGGCAGTCTTCGCTTTGATCTCAGTGGGACTTCCCTCAGCAATGATTTCTCCCTGATTGATCACGGCAACACGGTCCGCGAGTGCGTCGGCTTCCTGCAGATAATGGGTTGTAAGCAGAACGGTTTTGCCGCGCGCCACCATTTTGCGGATTTCATCCCACAGCATGCGGCGCGCTTCCACGTCGAGCCCGACGGTTGGCTCATCGAGGAAGAGCAGGTCCGGATCGCCGCAGATGGCCAGCGCGAACAGCACGCGTTGCTTCTGGCCGCCCGAAAGATCACCGAACTTGCGATCGCTGAGTTTCTCGAGGCCAACGGCGGCGAGGACTTCTGCCTTCGCCATGGGCTTCTGGTAGTAAGAGGAGAACAGATCGATGTGCTCGTGGACACGCAAAGTTTCCGGAACTCGTCCCACTTGCAACATCGCACCGGTTCGCATCCGGTTTTCAGGATTTGTCGGGTCGCCGCCGAATACCCGCGCCCTTCCAGAATTGGGCTGCATCAATCCGAGAAGTAATTTCACAGCCGTGGTTTTGCCCGCTCCGTTCGGACCCAGCAGGGCTACGACTTCGCCGGCACGCACTCGAAAATCCACACCGTGAAGGGCACGAACGCTTCCGTAATTCTTGTTTACGTTTTCGAGACTGGCAACGATCGAATCGGCGTTTGCGGTCTCAAGCCGCTGAGTTTGCTTTAACGTTGCGATCATCCTTCACGCTCCCTGCGCATTGCCGCCGTCGCGGCGGAACTGTTGTTGGTTCTCGTCGTTCTCGTCCTGAGTGCATCATCGCGGAACGACAGCAGGGACACCAGTGCCATCCATCACGGCGTGAGCGTGACAAATGTCATCTGCAAAACCGGGTGTTTCAGTTCAGATTTTGACCAGCCCAGGGAAATCAAGCCCTGCCGCGGCAGGAGGAAAACTTGATCTTCAAATGGCGGCTTGTTACGAATTCCGAACAGGCACTGAAAATCCACAACGCGAGGGCAGGCACAGCATAGAATGCGGGGAAGCAAACCTACGCCCTGTCCTACGTTCCTGACAAGGGTCGGCGCGTGTTCGGATTTTGTAACGGCGCGCCGCGCGGAACTTTTTTCCACAAAACGCAGCCGCGCGTTTGATATGATTCCCCCACTTTTCTTTGGAGGCAAAGGATGCTACCTGCGGGAAAAAGCCTGCGCACGCTGCGTGAGAAACTTGGGCTCACAATGCGGGACGTCGAAAACTCCAGCGCGCGAGTTGCCGACAAATATCGCAATGAGGAATTCTCTATTCCTCCCAGCCGTCTGTCCGATATCGAGACGAAAGGTATCTTACCCAGCATTTACCGCCTTTATGCTTTGTCGGTAATTTACCGTCGCGACCTTCGCGAGCTCATGTCGTGGTATGGAGTCGACTTGAACAATATGGCTTCGGACCTCGGTCTGGTTGCGCCGCCGAAATCGCATGTCTCGAGCGCTCTGGCGGGACTGTCGTCGGTGCAAGTTCCGGTGCGCATGGATCCTGGTTTTGACGAGCGGCGCACCACCAATCTGGGCCGTATGGTTGAGCAGTGGGGAACGGTGCCGGTCGCATATCTGGCGCAATTTGCGAATACGGATTTCACTTATGGCTACGTCGGCACGCAGGATTTCACGATGTATCCCATTCTGCCGCCAGGCAGTTTCATCCAGGTCGATGAGTCTAGAAGCAAAGTAGTGGAAGGTTCGTGGCGCTCGGAATATGAACGGCCGATCTATTTTGTGGAAACCCGCGATGGGCATACCTGCTGCTGGTGCAGCATGCGCCGCGAGGAAGTGATCTTGCAACCGCATCCGCTGTCTCCGGTCCCAGTACGGATCCTGCGTCACCCGCAGGAAGCAGAGGTGCTCGGCCAGGTGGTGGGAGTTGCTATGAAATTGACCGAGTGGCACGCCCTCGATTCTTCGCCAAGCTCGAAAGGGCCAGCAGCACTGAATTAAGGTGACTCCGAGCGGGCGAGTCCTGCCGCTCCCCCGGCAGCAGGTCGTCGAAGCGCTCGCGCATGCTTTCAATATAAGAGTGGGCAGCAACCCCGCTGCCTCGACTCGATTCGTCCAGATCGTCGACCAAAGACTCCAACGGTGCCCGTAGGATCCCATTCACAACCTCGGCATGAGCCGTCCTTAACGCGCGCTCGGTAGAATCCGGCCCGTGGACCTGTTCCATACCCCAGTGTTCGTACCGACCTTGGCCACGACGCAGAGACGCCAGATAAGCCAATTTTCCCAGCAGCCCCGAGACCGCCGCCAGTGTGGTTTCTTTGACATCCTGCAGAGCTGATTTAAGGGTCATCTTGTTACGAATTCCGAACGGTCAAGTATCTTTCGATACGTTGTCCAGGCTGCTGCGCCCGTGAAATTATCACGTTCAATTCGCAGTCACAAGGAGAAAACAACCGTGAAACGTAGCCTACTGATGCTCGCAGCCGCCGTGCTCTTTCTCAACACTTTGGTAATCCCAACCTTCGCTCGGGCCGATGGTGGCGCTGGCTCAACCAATTGCGGCGGGAGCGTGTGCAAGCCCTAGCCCCAACTAACAAAGTCTTGATTGTGCATGAAGAGAGCGAGTTCCGAACAAGGGGCTTGCGGTTCTTACGAAAACAGAACAAGGGCCGCCTAATTGTGCCGCACGCTCGCGGTAATAGTGCCTCCTAGCGTCCATGCTGCGAGACCGATGCTGACTGTGCCTGAGGACAGTGGTTTCCTGCCGGGAACTCGCTGTCCTTACAAAAACAGGACAACAATCGTCAGGGATTGCCGCCTGCCGCAAGTCGGGGTATAGTGCCTATCACCGTCCATGCTGCAGGCGCACTCATATCTATGGCATTACCTGTGGGTTGCCCCGAACCTTTATCTGCTGGTCCTCGCGTACTTGATGGGGCGGAGGGGACGCCGCAGGAATTATCCTGTTTTCTTCACGTTTGCCATTGTAGCCTCGGTTGGACAACTGATCCTGTATGCCGCGGACATAATTCCCTGGGTTTCCGCGGACGCTTTTTGGACCGTTTTGTGGTGCGGGCTCCTGGTCGAGGCTCTGGTGAAATTTGTCCTGATCGGTGAACTTTTTGAGCATATCTTTGGACCGTACAAGTCATTAGTGAAGTTCGGAAAAATTCTAATTCGCGGCGTCGGTGCAGTTCTGGTCTTTATTGCTGCGCTGGTGGCCGCGTTCTCTCCTGTTTCAAACCCCCACATAATCGTTTCCGGACCGCACCTTCTTGAGCAGACGATCTACCTGATCGAGTCCGGACTTCTGCTCGCTATCTTCGTTTTGGCAGCATACTTTCGCCTGAGTTCCGACCGAACCTCGTTGGGAATCTGCTTGGGACTCGCGATCTCGGCTTGTGTCCACCTCGCCACTTGGGCGGTTGCGGCAAACAACAGTTCAAAGGAAGTTAGCGTGTTGCTCGACCTGTTACACATGGGCGCCTACCACGTCTCAGTTCTGATCTGGTCTTACTATTTGCTCGTTCCGGAAAAGGCGCCCAAAAAACACCGGGATCCGTCAACCGGACCATCCGCCGGTCCGAGCGCGGGTCCGCCGCATGAAGAAGATCTCGATGTCTGGAACCGGGAACTTGAGCGTCTGGTGCATTGATGACAATTGCAATTATTCTCGTTGTCGCCGCCTTGGGGACACTGATCGTCATACTGACCTTCACCGTCTCGCAAGGACTGCAGTCTTCTGGCCGGACCGGTTCCGCAACCGAGATTCGACCGATGGATGTTGCGGCCTTCCGCAATCTTGTCGATCCTGCGGAAGATGACTATTTGCGGCGGCGCCTGCCCGCTTCCGATTTTCGCCTGGTTCGCCGGGAACGTTTGCGCGCCATGGCCGCGTACGTTCAATCGGCAAAAAGAAACGCCGAAGTGCTCGTGAGGATTGCTCAGAACTCGACGCTTGCGGCGGATGCCCAGACGGCGGAAGCTGCGCGGCGACTCGAAGACAATGCGCACCTGCTGCAGCGCAACTGCATGTTCGCGATAGTGAAAATCTACATCGCCCTGGCTTGGCCCAATTCAAGCTTGGCTGCAGCGCCTGTGCTGCAAGGCTACGAAGAGTTGAACCACTCCGCGATGCTGCTTGGCAGGCTGCAGAATCCGGCTGCCACCATGCGCATCTAGACACGTCCGGATTCAATTTTGAATTCGTTGCAGTACTCCGATCCTGTTGTTACAGAAGCCGAAAACGGGTTAACTCAGAGGCGACTCTCCTCTCGATTCCGACTTGTTTTCGGGTCTCTTTCTGTTATAAAACCACCGGGATTCAATCGTCCCAGTCCAATTTGTGACTAGATCGGCAATTCTGCCGTGGGAATCGGTCCAGCCGTCTGCTCGCCTCCGCGAGTCCAAGGGAGAACCTCATGATCCGCACCGCCAAAGCTGTTTCCTTGACTGTTTGTTTCTTGTTGCTTTCCGCCACAGCCTTTGGTCAAGGAGGCGTTGCCACCGGAGATCTGCACCTCACCGTTAAAGACCCGCGGGGAAACGTCGTGACGAATGCTACCGTGACAGCCAAAGACATCGCAAAGGGCGTAGAGCGCACGGCCAACGGCGACGGCGAGGGCGGATACAGCGTGCGACAACTCGCACCGGGTTCGTACACGGTTACGGTTGAGGTGCCTGGATTCACAAAGGTCGAAAACACCGGTGTCGCCATCACGGTTGGCGGGTTAGTGGAGCTGCCCGTCACGCTCTTGGTCGCAGGCGGCAAAGAGGTTGTGGAAGTCAGTTCTCAAGCGGAACTGGTCGAGACCTCGCGCAGTTCGACAACCGACACGATCGGGCAGCGCCGCATCGACAATCTTCCGATTAACGGACGCAACTACATCAACTTCACGCTGACGGATTCGCAGGTAGTGCGCGACAACGCGCCTAACACAGGCGCGGCTCCTACGTCGGGCCTCAACATGAGCGGACAGCGAGCGCGATCAAACCTGGTAAACGTAGATGGCGCCGATGCCACGGACAACTCGGTGAACGGCGTGCGCTCCACGGTCTCGCAAGAAGCCGTCCAGGAATTCCAAATCATCACGAACAATTACGCAGCAGAATATGGACGCGCCGCCGGTGGGGTGGTGAACATCATCACGCGGTCCGGTTCGAACGACTTCCACGGCGATGTCTTCGGCTACCTTCGCAATCGCAACTTCCAGGCGGTGAATCCTTTCAGCACGGTGCCAAATCCCGCCTACACGCGCGTGCAAGCCGGCGTAGCTTTTGGCGGAGCCATCAAGAAAGACAAGACTTATTACTACTTCGCTTATGAAGTCACCCGCCGGCATGAAACCGGATTCTCCAGCATCGGGCAAGGCAATTTCGGCCTGGCTCCCTTCGACACGACGCAGGTCGGCTTGCCTTTCGGCACGCTACAGCTAACTCCGGACCAGATCGGCTTCCTCACAAATTCGAACGTTCTCGCGGCGGAGCGAAACCCTCTGTTCGCGCAAGAGGTGGGCCAGTACGCCGGCCTTATCGGAGCTTCATCAGGTATGGCCGTGAATGGCGCGTGGCCGACCGGGATGACGGGCGGGTTCCCGGGGGTAGCGGGCTTTCCCACCAGTTGTCCTGCGCCGCCGTGCTTCGTGCCGGCGTCCTACCAGACATTGGCATCCCAAGCGGGAAATTTCCCCGTGTTTGAAGGGACAAGCCTTTACTCGCTTCGTCTTGACCAGAACGTGGGATCCAACCATCGTTTGACGTTTCGAGTCAACCTCAGCCCGAGCACGGTCACGGGAATCGAAGTCAGCGGCCAGGATCAGCCGTTCGGACAGAATGCCTACTCGCGCACATCGCAACAGACGTATCGCGACGTCGCTGGCGTCGTTCAGGATACCTGGACCATCGGCAACAACAAGGTCAACGAATTTCGCTTTCAGTATGCCCGCCGGGGACTTTCCTACTTCTATAACACGAAGATTCCTGGAGGTTCCGACCCGGCGGTCAATATCCCCGGCTTTGCCTATTTCGGACGCGAGCCTTACTCCTTCATTCAGCGGGTGGAACAACGGTATCAGTTCACCGACAACTACTCATGGAGCGTTGGCCGGCACAACATGAAGTTTGGCGGTGACCTCAACTATCTTCCCATAACCGCGATTTTCACCGTCAACTACGGAGGCGTGTACGATTTTGGCACCTTCAATGCCTCTACGTTGGGGTTTGTCTCCCCGATTCCCAACGCTCCGTTCCCCGATCTCTCGCCTGTGCAATCCTACGGAGCTGGCTTGCCTGGAGATTTCATTCAGGGTATCGGCAGCCCCAGCGACTCGTTCAAGAACATTCCGATTGGAGCGTTCTGGCAGGACTCGTGGCGCATCAATCCACACGTGACGCTGAACTATGGACTCCGTTATGACGTGGAGATTCCGCCTAGTTTCAAGCCGCCTCAGGGATTGGCGCT
>CAZILJ010000625.1:0-9245 GCA_964539915.1 uncultured Acidobacteriaceae bacterium
GGTGACGGCATGGAGCAGCGCACCCGTCTTGAAGGGAGCCAGTACCACGATCGCTACGAACGGCGCAGACAAGGCAACGAACAGCCAGAGCGAGGTCAGAGAGACCACCTTTACTCCGGCAATATTCAGCAGCGCGCACGCGATCACCACCGCCAGAGCAACCCACCATCCGCGATTTCCTTCATGGAACCAGGGAAACACTCGGGTCAGGTAGGCCACAAACAGGGTGGGATAGATCGCCATGTCGAAAATGGACGCCACCAGCGAGAGCCAGGCTTCCTGAAATCCCCAGAAGTTGCCCATGGCGCGGCGCACCCAGGCGTAGTAGCCGCCTTCGTAGGGCAGCGCGCTGGAGAGTTCGCCGATCATAAAAGCCGTAGGCAGGCTCCAGAGCAACGGGGTGAGAAGAAGAATCAGGATGGCGCGCCCGTAGCCGGCGCCGTGCACGATGTCTTCGGTGCCATAGGTTCCGCCCGACACCATAAAGAAGGTGGCGGCGACCAAGGGCCAAAGCGTGAGGCGAACGAATCTTTTCCGGTTGGGTACGGGGGCGAGAGGCGGGGAATTTCCGAATTGTGGACGCGGGGCGCTAGCTGTTGCCAATTTCTATGTCTTCCTCCTCAAGCGACTCACTCTCACCACCGCGTCTCCCCTGACGTGCTTCTCGCGGCTCCCGGGTAAGAGCGATTCCCGGGCATCTCGGCGAAGTTAGTTCGCAAGTGTGAGATTACGGGAAATCTGCACAGATGCAAGATTTTTTTGAGGAATATCGAAAATTTTTGTAAGCCACCGCGCGGTACGGAAGTAACACGATCCGCGTCGGCTCAGAGCCTCAGTTCCCAGGTTTCGGCGACGAGATCGGTCCGACTCCAGCTCTGGTGCTTTTCTTGGTTGACCAATTCGAAGCGGGCATTCTGATAGATGCGGCGGGCGGCTCCAAGTTCGCTCTGTGTCCACAGCATGATCTTCCTGTAGCGCGCGTCGCGGGCAAAACGGATGCACTCCTCGACCAGTCGCTTGCCGATTCCCCAGCCGCGGGCGGATGGTTCGACCAGCAGCAGGCGAAGTTTGGCCACAGAAGGGGATTTCTTTACCAGGAAGACGGAACCGACTCTCTCCCCGTCTTTTTCCGCAATCCAGCAACGCTCCCGAGCAGGATCGAGTTTTTCAACGAACTCGGCGACGATTCCGGCGACGAGAGCTTCGAAGCGCTCGTCGTATCGATACTCCTGCCAGTAGAGCTCGCCATGCCGCTCGACGACCCAGCCCATATCTCCGGGCCGGTGTTGCCGGAGAACATAGGACGTGACTTGCTCGCTGCCGGACGACAATGCCGACCGAATGGTTCCCATCGCCTGGATGAGCTCGACTTGCCTGGCAGGAGCCAGCTTCCCAAGCATGGTGGCGATCTGGTGATTTGAGCGCGCATTGAGCGGTTCGAAGGCGTTGCGGCCTTTCCGGGTCAGGCCCAGCAGCGTTTGGCGGGCGTCGTTGGGAGATTCTGTTTTCTCAATTAGACCAGCTTTTTGAAAACTGGCCAAAATGCGGCTGAGGTATCCGGCATCGAGCCCCAGATCCTTCGAAAGTTCGACCGCGGTGGTGTGTTCGCGTTGAGCCAGTTCGTAGAGCGTCCGGAGTTGAGTGAGCGAGAACGGGCTGTTCAGCAGACCCTCATCGAGAAGTCCAATCTGGCGGGTGTAGAAGCGGTTAAAGCGACGCATGGCAGCGACGCGCTCATCGAGGGGTGGCTTAGCGAGGACTGGGGGCACGGGAGGAAGTATGTCGAAATCGGTTGACTCGGTCAAGCAATAATAGTGACTCGAGCAACTATAGAGAACGGTTTGGCCAGGCCGCCATGCCCGAGACCGCGCTCCCGGAGGCCGGAGAACCTTGGGCAAATTGACGGCTTCGCTGCGCCCAAGCAAGCTGCATAAGTTCTTCGCTTCGCTCGGGCTGACCGTGGTACGGGATGGAACGGAGGTGGCCCTAAATTCTTAGACTTTCTTCCAGAGTTCCTCTCGAGGGTCTTCCGGGTTCAACCTGGCTAGTTCGCGCAGCAATTCCTTCGTGCGCTCGTCGCGCGGCATGGGTATGGTGAAGGTGATCTCGACGATCTCATCCCCGCGCGCGCCCTCCTTCGTTGCCGACGGCACGCCCTTTTCCCGGAGCCGCAGTTTCTGTCCGGGCTGCGTTCCCGGCGGAATCTTCAGCAGAGCCCTGCCATCGATGGTCGGCACTTCGATCTTCGCCCCCAGAGCAGCTTCGCTCACGGTTACCGGAACCGTGAGATAGATGTCATCGCCATCGCGGCGGAAAATTGGATGCGGCTCGATACGGATGATCACGTAGAGGTCGCCCGGAGTTCCGGCGTGCGCGCCGGCGTTGCCCTTGCCGGGAACACGAATACGCTGGCCGTCGCGCGTACCTGCCTTGATGCGGACTTCGAGTGGTTCAGTCTTTGTGAAGGTGCCCTCGCCATGGCAGGTGGGGCAGGTCGTCAAATTCTTGCCTGTGCCGTGACAGCGCGGACACTGCAGGTTGAACTTCATCCGTCCGCCAGTTTGCGTGACCTGCCCGGTCCCGTTGCATTCCGGGCATTTTCCCGGAGCCTCGAGGAATCCCTCACCGTGACAGTTCGAGCAAACGTCCTGCCGCGAGATATTCAGGCGCAAGACACCGCCGCGAATCGCGGTCCAGAAAGGAACGTTGACCTGGTATTCCAGATCGCTTCCGGGCTCGGGGCCTACCTCCGCGGCTCGCCCCGCGCCTTGGCCGCCACCGAAGATCGATCCGAAGATGTCGCGGAAGCCTCCACCACCGCCGCTCCTGCGCCCGCGGTTCGCACTGTCGACCAGGTCCGAGAAATCGAACCCGCCGAAATCGAACGGGACCCCCTGGCCGCCATCCGTTGTTCCGCCGCCGGAGAAGCCGCCGGGAAATCCGCCGCCCGCCCCGCCGCTGTTGCCCGCGCGGGCATAAGCCTCGGCGGTCGCGGGATCGATGTTGTCGGAGTAGAAGCCGACCTGATCGTAAATTTTGCGTTTCTTGGGATCGCTGAGAACGTCGTTGGCTTCGGAAAGAGACTTGAACTTCTCCTCGGCCGACTTGTCCCCGGGATTGACGTCGGGATGATACTTACGCGCCAGTTTGCGGAATGCCTTGCGGATCTCCTCGGCGGAAGCCGACTTCTTCACGCCCAAGATCTCGTAATAGTCCTTTTTTGTTGTGGTCGCCATGAAATGTCATCTGCCATCGAATTAAAAATGAGCCCCAGTTAGTTAGGAATTCTGCGCTTTTTCTTGTCTTCGAACACCACCGCGAAACTCTGGAACTCGGGCACATCCTCGTAGACCGGGATCGGCCTCGATCCGTTATCGGTCGACACAAAGACTTCCCATCGCCTCTCGTCCTCGGCAAGGCTCAGGAAATACGTTTCTCCATTGACCTGAAAATCCACGGCACCCTCCCCCAATTCTCCTTATATACAGCAGCAAGGGGCGCCTCGCGGCGCCCCGCTCGATGCCGTCACCCTGAGCGCTGACAGCTTACTTCTTGTCCTCTACATCGACGTACTCAGCGTCGATGACGCCTTCGTCCTTCTTCTGGCCTTCTCCGTTGCCGCTGGCGTCCCCGCCTGCGGTCGCGCCGGGCGTTGGACCAACCGGTCCAGCTCCTGGCGTCGGCTGCGCTGCCTTGTACATCTGTTCGGCCAGCTTGTGCGAAGCCTGGGTCAGGGTCTCGCGTGCCTTATCCATGGTCGCCTTGTCGTTCGACTCCAGCGCTTTCTTGGCATCGGCCACAGCATTTTCGACGTCTCCGCGCTCGGAGCCGGAGATTTTGTCGCCCTGCTCGCGCAGCATCTTCTCGATGTTGTAAACCATGCTGTCGAGCTGGTTTTTGGCATCGATCAAATCGCGCTGCGCCTTGTCTTCCGCCGAGTGTGCCTCGGCTTCCTTGGCCATGCGCTCGACTTCGTCCTTCGACAAGCCAGAAGACGACGTGATTGTAATCTTCTGATCTTTTTGCGTGGCGGTGTCTTTTGCGGTCACGTTCAGGATGCCGTTGGCGTCGATATCGAACGTCACTTCAATCTGGGGTACGCCACGCGGAGCCGGCGGAATACCGGTCAGGTGGAATTTGCCCAAGGTCCGGTTCTGTGCGGCCAAGGGCCGCTCACCCTGCAACACATGGACTTCAACCGAGGTTTGACTGTCGGCCGCCGTCGAAAACGTCTCCGTCTTCTTGGTCGGGATCGTCGTGTTGCGCGGGATCATTGGAGTGGCCACGCCGCCCAGCGTTTCAATCGCCAGCGACAGCGGAGTCACGTCGAGCAGCAGCAGATCCTTCACTTCGCCGCCCAGCACGCCACCCTGAATCGCTGCGCCGATCGCGACAACTTCGTCAGGATTGACGCCCTTGTGGCCTTCGCGTCCGAACAGGTCCTTCACCAGTTGCTGAATGCGAGGCATGCGGGTCTGTCCGCCGACCAGCACGACTTCGTTGATCTTGCCGGCGTCGATTCCCGCATCCTTCATGCACTGTTTGCAGGGGCCTGCCGAGCGCTGAATGATGTCTTCCACCATTCCTTCGAGCTTCGCGCGCGTCAGCTTCTGCACCAGATGCTTCGGACCGCTGGCATCCGCCGTGATGAAAGGCAGATTGATTTCGGTCTCCATCGTGGTGGAGAGCTCGATTTTCGCCCGCTCGGCCGCGTCGCGCAAACGTTGCAACGCCATTTCGTTGCCCTTGCCGCGCAGGTCGAGACCCTCATTCTTCTTGAACTCGTCAATCAGCCAGTCGACAATGCGCTGGTCGAGGTTGTCACCGCCGAGGTGCGTGTCCCCATTCGTGGCCTTGACTTCAATTACTCCTTCGCCGACTTCCAGAATCGAGATGTCAAAAGTACCGCCGCCGAAGTCGTACACGGCGATGGTTTCATCTTTGACTTTGTCGAGGCCGTAGGCTAATGCCGCTGCGGTCGGCTCGTTGATAATGCGCTTCACTTCAAGGCCAGCGATCTGTCCGGCGTCTTTGGTCGCCTGCCGCTGAGCATCGTTGAAGTATGCGGGCACGGTGATGACCGCTTCGGTGACTTTTTCGCCGAGATAGTCTTCCGCCGCCTTCTTCAGCTTTTGAAGAATGAGCGCAGAAATCTGTGGAGGCGTGTACTCCTTGCCCTGGGCCACGACCGCGACGTGATCGCCCGACTGCACGACCTTGTACGGCACCATCTTGATTTCTTCGGTAACTTCGTTGAAGCGACGACCCATAAACCGCTTGATCGAATACACGGTGTTTTCCGGGTTGGTGATCGCCTGCCGCTTCGCCACCTGTCCCACCAGGCGCTCGCCGGTTTTGGTAAAGCCAACTACGGAAGGCGTAGTTCGCCCTCCTTCTTCGTTAGGGATCACTTTAGGCTCGCCGCCTTCCATGACGGCTACGCAGGAATTGGTCGTTCCCAAGTCAAT
The DNA here is from genome assembly GCA_964539915.1 of uncultured Acidobacteriaceae bacterium. Classification (GTDB taxonomy): domain Bacteria; phylum Acidobacteriota; class Terriglobia; order Terriglobales; family Acidobacteriaceae; genus Sulfotelmatobacter. The sequence goes on from CAZILJ010000625.1 coordinate 5,469, forward strand.
CCCAATAATCTTTCCCATAAAAGGTTCCTCCTGTACTTGATAAGTGCTTTAAAATCAATGTCTAGTCGATTGCGCCTAGCGACATGCTAAGACTTGAGTGCATCGTTGTCAATGTTTTAGATGCGGGGACGCATGAAGAAGTTGCGACATTTTGCCAGGTCCGTAGTGCCTTGAATCGGCCGGCGCGAAGCTGATCTTTAATGTTATCCCCGACAATGTTATCCCCGACCATATTACCCCTCCGACGTCCCGATGACTGCCGGCCCTGACCGCCTTCTTGGGACCTTTCCGAAGACCGAGCGTTCGAGCTTTCGCGACCAGCACTGAGCTCCAGCGCCGGATCAGCCCGTCGGCTGGCAGGACCTTTCCGTTGACCCAAAAGTGTCGAATGCAGATAGAATGGGCCCGCAAGTCTTAGGCCCGGCCAGATTCCATTGTTGCTTTCCTCGGAATAGTTCCTATTCAAAAAAGGAGTTACAAATGCACCCTGCTCGACTTCGCCCCTGCCTGACCTTTTGTTGTCTCGCTCTACTCGTGGCTTCGCAAGCCGCCGCGGCCAAAACCATTTGTGTCAACCCTGCGGGTTCGAACGGTTGCTTCGCGAAGATTCAAGCAGCCGTAAATGCAGCTGCTGCCAATGACGTCATCAACGTTGCCCCAGGCAAGTACAAGGAAGACGTGGTTATCGGTAAGCCTCTGTCCCTGCTCGGCGCTGGCGCCGATCGAACGACGATTAATGCCGCCAATCTGGCGAATGGCATTTTGTTGGACGGTCTGAACAATCCCGGTCTGAACAATGTTACGGTTGCCCGCTTCAGAGTGGAAAATGCGCTGTACGAAGGAATCGTGGTCCTCAACACGACCGACGCCACAATTCGCGACAATCGCATCGTTAACAATGACACGGTCGGGCCTGTCTTTGGTTCCGGGCCAGCGTGCAATGGCCAGCCTGCCTATGAAACCGATGAGAGCGGTGACTGCGGCGGCGGACTGCATCTGATCGGAGCGTCGCGCGCGGTGGTGTCTGGGAACTTCATTTCGGGCAATGCCGATGGAATTCTAATCAGCGACGAAACCGCCGAAAGCAGCGGCAACCTGATTATCCGCAATGTGGTGATCGACAATCCGCTCGAGTGCGGCATCGTTCTAGCGTCGCATCCGCCCATGGGCTCGGCTCCGCCTCATTTCGCCCCGCACTTTGGCGTGGACAGCAATACGGTCTCGGAAAACGTTGTCTCCAGGAACGGTGTGAAAGTTGGCGGCGCGGGAGCCGGACTTTTCTCCGATGGTGAGGGTCCGGGCCGTGTCTCGATGAATGTAATTATCCGTAACGAACTTACGGGGAACGGTATTCCTGGCGTTGCGCTACACACGCACGTGGGGCCAAATTTCGGCGCTCCGCCGGATGATATGTCTCGAAATATGATCATCGGGAACTTCATCGCTGGAAACGGCGCTGATGAAGGCGACACCGCCACGCCGGGCACTGCTGGCATCAACATCAATAGCGGCGGCGGGGGCTCACCTGTTTGGGGCACGGTCATTTCGCAGAACATCATTTTCAACGAGGAGGTGGATATCGCCGTCAACACTCCGGCGGAGGTCGATGTTCATCTCAACGATCTGCTTGGCGGTGGGAAGATTGGCGTGGCCAATGTTTGTGCACTCGACGGCGTTGCATGCACCGGAACAATCGATGCGACCGAGAATTTCTGGTCATGTCATGCTGGCCCGGGGGGCAAGGGCTGCTCCACGACCAGCGGGGCCAACATTGTTTCGACCCCCTGGCTTGAAAAATCAGTTGGCGATCTCGACGATGCCAAGAGCCACCATTAAGTCCTAAATCGTTCAACGAGACACGGGCGCGTATTTTCTTCGAAGTTCGGGGGAGGTTGGACAGGGCCTTCCCTGACGCAGGAAGATCGCGCCCGTCTCGGAATGACGATGCCTTCCAGGACTTCGCGCGCACCTCCATCCTGAGCCCGTGGTGCGGGGCGAAAACGCGGCTGAGTCTCTGCAGTCTGCGCCTGACAAGGCAAGCTGAGCAGTCATAGGAGGATTCCGGCGAAAGACGTTCGCATGGTGAACCCCTCCCCCGGGGAGAAATCTATGCCGGATTGTCCGCCGGCGTCCACCGAGGTTGAGAGTCCTCCAGAGTCCTGCGAGGCCGATTAATCGTCGTTTTCAACGACCCACAACGGCTCTCCACCCAGTGAGTGGTAGAAGCCCCATCCCGCCAGAGCAACCACGCTGAGAATGGCCGTGATGGAGGTAGCCATGTACCAGGTGGAAAGGTCCGAACTGAACGGGAGGCTCGAAACCATGTCGACTGTAAATATGGCGCAAGCCAGCGGAATGAGTCCGAAGCGGACGACGATCAACACGGCGATCGCGTAGATCAAAATCTGTGCCGGCAGTTCGATCGGCATGTAAGTGGAGGTCAGGCCCCGGGGCAGGGCGAACAGCGCAACGAACGCGATTGCGGCCAGCCATTCTTTCCGCAGCACAATTTTCATCGCGAGCAGAATGAAAAAGAATTGCAAAGTCCCGATGATGGACAGAGCAATGTGCGCTAACCAGCCTCCCAGTGCAGCCCGTCCTCCGAGGAGGTAATCGGTCTGATAAAGTTCGGGCGCCGCTCCCAGCCGCATCTCGAAGACTAGGCGTAACCGGATTATCAAAATCCAAACCACCCCCAGCATGACGCCGAACAAAATGTCGCGTCCGACCAGCGGATCGCGGAACTTCCCGGTGAGCAGACGGCTCCAGGAAATGATCGTTTGGGGCCAATGCCTCCGAATCCACGGTTCCAGCGCCAGATACAGCATCCAGGTCAAACCGGCGTAGAACAAGGAAGTGCTGACCGCCATCACAAAGGCAAAAAACATCCATACGCTGGCGATCAAATGACCCCGGCACAGCCAGAGCAGCATTTGGAGCACAAATATCACCGAAGCCAGTCGGAATGCGCCTTCCCGGTCCCCCCGCCCACGGCGATAATTCCGTCTGGCCAGATACAGGGCGCCACCCAACAAACACAGCACCAGCGCAATCAACAGGCTCTGCCGGACTTTTTGCCCGAATGAATCGTCGGGAGCGACGGTGCGCTGTGGTTTGGTCCAGTCGCCGATGAGTGAGAAGAAAACGGGTTTGCCGCGCCACGCCGCCGCTTCCACGCGCAGCGGACGCTTCGTGCCCGGCCAGGTTCCGGTCCAGGCCATGCGCGAATCGGAGGCGGCCAGCGAGTTCCACTGCGGCTCAGTCTTTGGAAATTGCGTCGGATCCAGGCCCGCCGCCGAAAACAGAATATTCCAATCGAACGTTCCGGCTGGGCTCAAAGTTTCCTTCGCGCTTTCTTTCTCTGGAGGGATTGCCTGAAAATAAGTCAGCTGCCCTTGAGGATCAAGTTCGAGGTTGATCATCCCGGAAAGAACCGTCGGCGGATCGTCCGGTTTGACAATCCCCGGGTTGAGAAGTTGATCCTGAAAGCCGAATGCTGCCATGTCGTCGGGACTCTGCCGATACCAATAGTGAACCAGCGAAGGCCGCGCCGGTAAAATGGCATTCCAGTCCGGATTTTTGTCCCCTTTTTTTTCGACGAACTGCTGGAAATCGTTATCGTAGTTCAAGCCGAAGGCACTATCGGCGGGGTGTCCGGGATAACCGAGACGAGTGATGATCTCGCGACTCTTTTGGGTGAGAACTTCGGGCGTGAGTTCCAGTCGCATTTTTTCGAGCGCGCTGTAATGAGCGGCCATGAAGGTGGCTAGCGCTAAC
>CAZILJ010000626.1:0-2314 GCA_964539915.1 uncultured Acidobacteriaceae bacterium
CAATGCAGTCCGGCGAATTCGACTTACCGGTCCGGCTGTCGTCAAATTCTTCAAATCTAATTGCAGGAGCTCCCAATGTCAGCACCCAGCCGCCGGCCGGAGATTCGCCGTCGTCGCACCCGCAAAGACAAGATTGTCCAGTTGCGCAAGCGCCTGGCCGCCGCCAAAACCGATGCCGACAAAAATCCCATTATCGCCAAGTTGCACAAACTCGCGATTATGTCTCCGGGGCAGCCGCTGATAAAGTAAGCCGCTCACAACTGACGCAGATCTTCAGTCGGCGGCGGGCTCTGGTGCGGGATGAGCTCGATCCTTTTGAGCAATCTGGGAATAGGCGTCCAAAATCCGTCGCACCGACGTTTCCCAAGAGAACTTAGCAGCTTGCTGGTAGCCCCGTTCCTTCATGCGGGTGCGCAGCGGCTGGTCGAGCAGAACGCGGTGCAGCGCGCGCATAATCTCGAACACGTTTTCGGGATTCACCAGCACCGCCGCATTCCCAACCACCTCAGGTAAAGACGACACGTTGGAGGTCACCACGGGTGTCCCGTGCGCCATAGCCTCAAGCGGAGGCAACCCAAAGCCCTCGTACAGCGACGGGAAGACAAAGATCTTCGCTTCATCGTAAAAGATTCGCAGCACTTCGATGGGGATAAACCCGAGGAAACGCACGTCGTTCTGCACTCCGCTGCGCACCACGGTTCGCCGCAGGTCAGGATTGCCGGAGAGATCGTCCCCGATGATGATGAGTTTGAGATCGGGGTAGGCCTGGTCTCGCTCCAATTCCGTCTTTAGTGCGGAAAATGCCTCGATCATACGCACGACATTTTTGTGCGGACTGATTCTACCGGCGTACAGCAGGAACGGGTATGTAACCTGGTATCGGCGGGCGATCAGGTCGCGGTCGGCCTCAGTGGCATGGCCCCGCAGAAAGCGCTCATCAATGGCGTTGTAGACCACCTCGACCCGCTCGGAGGGAATCTCAAACAGCTTCTCGATTTCGTTTCGCGTGAAGTTCGATACCGCAAAAATTCGGGCCGCCCCGGCGAGAACCCGTTTCGTCATCTGAAAATAAATTGAGCGCCACAACGCGCTCTGCGCATGAGCCCGAGTCATGTGCTCCAGCATGTCGTGCACCGTCATGACATAGGGACAAGGGAGGACCCTGGGCACGGAAAAAAGATTGGGAATATGAATGAGGTCGCAATTCATCCGCTTCAAGGCTGAGCGGAATTCGCGGTATCCGCGAAGAGTGCGCTCGGGCGCCAGCAGCGGGATCGGGTGGAAGTTTGGCGGCAGAGCGCCGATTTCGTCGACCTTTGCCGGCGTGCCGATGAGAAGATATTCGTTCTCCCGGTCAAGTCGGCCTAGGGTTCGAACCACGTTGCGAATGTAAGTGCCTACGCCAAACTCGGTCATCCGCCGGATGTCGATGGCGACTTTCACCGATGGCATTTAACCATGAACAGCACGCATGATCACAGAGGAATTATGCCCGCACCTCGGCTTGTGCCTTCGCCCGGCGCGCGGCGTACAGCGGAAACGCCTCGCACAGATTCAGCACCTGTTTCTGAACTTTGCTCAGCAGCGCTGCATCGGTCCGGTGGAGGAGCGCTTCGGCGATCCAACGGCCGATCTGGCTCATCTCCGGCTCTTTCATGCCGCGCGTCGTCAAGGCTGGTGTACCGATGCGAATGCCGCTCGGCTTCATCGGAGGATTGGTATCGAATGGGATGGCATTCTTGTTCACGGTGATTCCGGCTTCGCCCAGCGCCTTTTCGGCTTCGCTGCCCAGCATGCCCTTGGAGAAAACGTCGACCAGCATGAGATGCGTATCGGTGCCTCCGGAAATGATGCGGAAGCCTTCATCCGCCAGCGATTGCGCCAGTACTTTGGCATTCGCCACGACTTGTCGTGCGTAGTCGCGGAACTCGGGCTGCATCGCTTCCTGAAAGCATACCGCCTTGGCCGCCATGATGTGGACCAGCGGGCCACCCTGCATCCCCGGGAACACGACCTTGTCGATGGCCTGCGCAAACTCTGCCTTGGCAAGAATCATCCCTGAACGCGGCCCGCGCAGAGTCTTGTGCGTGGTGGAAGTGACGATGTGCGCGTGCGGCACCGGCGAAGGATGCGCGTCGCCAGCCACGAGTCCGGCAAAATGGGCCATGTCGACCAGGTAAAGCGCGCCCACTTTGTCGGCAATCTGGCGCATGCGTGCGAAGTCGATGGTACGGGGATACGCGCTGCCTCCGCCAATGATCAGTTTCGGACGTTCCTGCTCGGCCAGCTTTTCGAGGGCGTCGTAGTCGATGGT
>CAZILJ010000627.1:0-1596 GCA_964539915.1 uncultured Acidobacteriaceae bacterium
TGGGACATGGTTGGCCCGAATTTCTTTTCGACTACCGGCATCCCGATTCTCTATGGGCGCGAAATTGGCCCGCAAGACAGCGGGAATAGCCAGCGCGTCGGCCTGCTCAATCAGACGGCAGCGCATTATTATTTTGGCGACGCAAATCCGATCGGCAGCCGCATCATGGTGAAAACCACGCTGGGCCCATCGGATTTTGTGGTCATCGGTGTTGTGGGCGATTCCAAACATGGTAGCGTTCGAGAAAAACCGCAGCGACGCTTCTATATTCCGTTCTTCAATCCCATCGGTGACGCGAGCTCCGCAAATGTTCTGGTGCGAACCTCCGGCGATCCAGCGACGATAGTCTCGGCCATTCGCGCAGCCGTAAAACAGACGGCTGCGGATTTGCCGCTGATCGAAGTCCAAACCATGAATCAGCGCGTTTCTCAATCGCTTGCGATGGACCGCACGATTACCAAGCTCTCAGGAGTTTTCGGCCCACTTGCGATGATCCTCGTGTGCATCGGACTCTACGGAGTCATGTCCTATGCGGTCTCGGGCCGCACCAGCGAAATCGGTATTCGCATCACGCTTGGCGCACAACGCGGGAGCGTGCTTTGGCTCATTTTGCGTGAATCGCTGCTGCTGGTGCTTGTTGGTGTCGCCATCGGGCTGCCCTCGATATTCGGAGCAGGGAAGTGGATTTCGAGTCTGCTTTTCGGCGTGAAACCGGCTGATCCCACCGCGCTTGCTCTCGCGACGGCGCTAATGTTTGCGGCAGGCATTTTCGCCTGCTACATTCCGGCGCGGCGGGCCATGCGCGTCAACCCCATCGTCGCCTTGAGATACGAATAACCCCTCGCGTGAGTGATCGGCAGGCTATCTTGGAGGTGCCCTCTTAGTAAGGATTCGGAGACTTTCGGACATTCGTTGCAATTGTTCCCGAGTGACGGACTAACCGGAAGGAACCCTCTTAAGTTAGATGGGATGAGAAGGTCGACCCCCGATCACGGATGGCGTTAAGCTACCGGTGATCAACGCACTCTATGGTGCAATCACAGTGGATAAGGAGATCGACCTTGAACCAGCATAACAATTCTGGAAAGAAGAGTGAACCGACAACGAAGCGGGTGAAGTCGCGGGGTCCAGTGCGACGGGATACGAAGGACGTGCTGGCGGAACTGGTGGGAAAACTGAAGGAAAAGCTGGATCCGAAAAAGCTCGCAGCAACGAGCGCCGGAGAAAAGCGTAAGCGAGGCGAGCTTCGCCCCAATCTCGATCGTCTGACGGTGGGTGTGGATCTGGGGGACCAATGGAGCAACTACTGCATTCTGGATCTGGAGGGGGAGACGCTGGCGGAGGGGCAATTGCGGACGACGCAGGAGGATCTTGCCGAATTCTTCCAGGCATTGAATGCCGCTCGAGTGGTTTTCGAGGTGGGAACACACTCACCATGGGTGCAGGAAGTGATCGGCGGTTGCGGACACGAAGTGCTGGTGGCCAATCCGCGGATGATGGATGGGTCGAAACGTCGCAAGCGGAAGAATGATCGGATCGATGCCAACAAGTTGGCACGATTAGGGCGAGTGGATCCGCAATCGTTGCACCCGATCC
>CAZILJ010000628.1:0-4033 GCA_964539915.1 uncultured Acidobacteriaceae bacterium
GCATCGGCATTGGCGCGCAAATGATTGGCCTGGCCCGCGGGGCTTGGGAGTTCGCCTGCAAGTATGCCGTGGAGCGCAAGCAGTTCGGCAAAGCTATTTCCGAGTTCCAGGGCATCCAGTTCCAGATCGCGCAGATGGCTACCGAGATTGAGGCCGCGCGCCTCATGGTCTACAACTGCGCCCGCATGAAGGACGCGGGCGTGAACTTCGTCAAGGAAGCCGCCATGACGAAGCTGTTCGCCTCCCAGGTCGCCGAGCGCGTCACCTCTTTATCGATTGAGATCTACGGTGGTTACGGATTCACCAAAGACTATCCCGTCGAGAAGTACTGGCGCGACGCCAAGATCGGCAAGATCTACGAAGGTACGTCGAACATGCAGTTGGCGACCATCGCCAAGTTGGTGTTGGGAAAATAACGTCGAGTCGCAGCGCGCATTGGTTCTAGGGAGCGAAGTGGACTTCTATCAATTCCTGGGATTCGCTGCCCGTGGCAAATTTCCATTTCGCCACGGCATCCTCCGCGGCTTTGAGCAGGATTGGGCTGCCTCCCTTGGGTTCAACCGACTTCACGTTTCCATCGGCCGCGACGATAGCGATCACCCGCACTGTTCCCCCGAGGTTGATCCTTCTTGCGACCTCCGGATATGCGGGAGCGGTTTTTCGCAGGATCTGGCGCGAGCTTTGGGTGGAAGTCTGTTGGCTCTGGGCCTTTCCCGCGGGTCCAAAGCAGTGTGAGCAAAGTAGAAAAAGAGCCACAACGTACCGCGTCTTCATCGTGCGATCCCTTAGATAGAGGAGTTCTGTTTAGCCACTTGTAATGAAATTCATCTTAGAAAATCGTTTCACTAGAGGAAAGTAACCGCAGTAACCAAGGAGGAACCAAACCGCCGGACGCGATCCGATTCTTTCCCCAGCACCTGCCAAAGCCCTTGCTGATAAGGTCTTTGCCGGATCGATCAGCTATCTCCAAATCAATCCCCGCTTGCTCATTATGTGCATCGAGTTGCACATCTCCGCTTGTAGCCTGTCCGTCCCCACCCAGTTAACCGCCGTGGTTTCAACACTTAGCTAAAGTTGCACTATTGGCTCCCGGGATGCAATTTGTAAGGCGCCTGCGAACTCAGGGCAAAGACCGGGTGCCATTTTGACTACGCTATTCGAGAGCCACGCCGCAGCGATCGTATCGGCGACAGAAATTCCAGTCGCTCGCAAAAAGCACAGCCGGTTGCCGGTGTTGGTCGTGCTTTTTCTGATCTCTTACGGTTTAATGACCATGCTGATTGTGGAGCAGGGTGAAACCATTCTGTCGCAACGTGCCCTGATTCGCGACCTGTTCCGCGACAGCCAAGAATTGTCTGCGGTGAAGATAAACACCCTAAAGGAGCGCCCTCTCGCTCCTTCGACGAAAGCCCAGAACCCGTCAACCCAGATCCCGTCAACCCAGGCTCCAAGAATTCAGGCCCCGTCTTCCCAGGCAGGACCGCAACACGGTGCGCAGAATGAGGCATCGAAGCACAAACGTCAGTTCCGGCTTCCGTCCAAACCAGCGGCAGACTTGGTAGACGATTGCCGGACGCTGATTACGATATAAGGATCGCGATTCAGAAATAGGATTGAAGCGCAAAATGGCGAAAACCCTAAACAGCGCTTTCGTTCTGTGGACAACCAAGAGACGCGGTTCAGTGAAACAAGTTGTAGGAAGACAAGCAGGAAAAGCATGAAGGTCCTGACCCTAGCCTTGTTGTTCAGTCTGCCGGTTGCCCCCTGGGCGCCGCAAAAACCCTTGCGCCAGCCTTCCACCCAGATCGCCAAACACGCCAAGGGCGGACGCTGGTACTTCGCCGCCTCCGGCCACGCCGTTTATTGTTACGGTCCCGTCATGACGCTGCCTCGGGGCAACGGCGACCTCCAGAGAGTTGCCACCATTTGCCGTGACGGCAGCGCCGTGGTCCCGCTCAAAGACTAGTACCTCCCGCACCGGCGGGCCACTGGGGCTCAACGCATTGCCCGCCAAGGGGAGCGCTCCGGCCACTGCTTCATCGCGTCTTCCGCCCAAGCCGTGGATTTGTCCTGATGGCAGGTAGTGCACGGATTGGGGATCGCGTACTTGTCCGTCATCTCCGGTAAGATAAACCGGAAAGTATGAGCGTGAACCAACGCGCCCGGGACACCTTCCGTTTCGATCGCCGGCATGTGACAGGCAACACACTCGCTCCCCGCGCTGCCAGCCTTATGATGCGTATGTTCCTCCAGCGTGGCCGCGCGAGGACCGTTCGGCCCCGACGGAGTATGACAATCCAGACAGATCTGGTTCGCCGGCTTTCTCAACTGAGCGTAATTCTCTGTGCCATGCACATCGTGGCATGAGGAACACGCGATTCCACGCCGGTACATCACACTCTGTGCAAAGTCGTTGCCCTGCATCCGGTTCTTGTGCGCGGTGCAGTCCGGGAAATAGTAGAAGCTGGTTTGACCGAGCGTGCAATCCTCCAACTTCCAGAAGTTCTGCAATTGCAGGCCGACGTTGTAGCCGACCGGCCAGTCGTAATATTTTCCTTCGATCGGATTGGTCACGGGCTGTCCCTGCGAATGGCACTGAATGCAGGTGTCGTTTGCCCGAACGTAATCCATCTGCGCGGGATTCAGAATGTTGCCGCGTGAAGGATGCGCTACATGCTCGCTGCCGGGCCCGTGGCAGCGCTCACAACCGACATTCCACTCCACGACCCGTTTGGTTTGGATGTTGTAGTCGACCGAGTGGCAGCCATCGCATAACGGGCCGGTGGGCCTCTTCATGTTGTCCGGAGGATAAATCGCTGCCCACCAATCCCCGCCTTTGGCTGGAACCATATACGGGCGCCAGGTGCGATTGCCGACGACCCACTGCACCGGCAAGGGAAAATAATCATCATCGATCTTGGTGAAATAGCGCTGCTTCCACAGGCTGCCGTAAACGAATGCCACCTGGTCCTTGGAAAACTTTGCCACGGTGTTGGTTGCAAGATCAGGAATGATGGCATCGGGATGAGTCGCAGGATCGCGCACCACGTTCGCCATCGGCGTCCTCTTCCAGCGGGTATAGATATCCGCGTGGCACTTCTCGCAGGCCTGCGATCCTGTGTAATGTGCCGAACCTGCCGTCGTCGCTTGTTGCGACCGCTCTTCTCGGTTGAGCGGCCGGAAGCTCCGGAGAAAAAGAACAAGCTTCCAGCTCTCGCCTGCCGACTCGGTGTGTGGGTTCTCCCAGCCAGGCATCCCCGTAAGCTGGACTCCGTTTTCGATGATGTAGCGGAGTTCGCCGTCCGTGAGTTTCTGGGTTGCCTCCGCGCGCAGGTCCGGTACTCTCGGATAGAGATGGAGCCCCACCCGCGTCTTCCCGCTGCCGTCGATTCCATGACAGGAAGCGCACTGGGTCAGATACGATTCGCGGCCCGCGCGCGCGGCCTCCGACGGCGTTGCCGCAAAGGGATTTTTCTCGCTTCGTGCCCGTCCGGGAATGGCCAAATTTCGCATGGTTCTGGCCACAGCGGTCTCCCAAGCCGAAGGCGTTGCGGTAGCCCGAAAGCCCCGCCATATCAGCACGGCTCCGGAAAGGGCTCCGAACACTACGAGGGCAACCAGTCCCAACAATAGCGTTTTCAAGACTTTCATGCCTGCCGACGCTCCGTAGGATAGAAACCGTACCCGATCGACGGCGACCTCAAAGCCAGCCGATGCCCGGGAAAACGCTGGATTCTAGCACTGTGGCTCACTCCCATGTGTCAAGAGCGAGTAAACTGTAAAGCTTTCGCCAAATAGCTGCGCGACGATCGTGCGTCCGGCAGCGCATCCGGTGCATCAATATTTGGCGCACCACGAAGGGACCGTTACCCTCGAAATCCTGCAATCACCAGAGATCAACATGTCGATTCGACCCGTCAAAAATCTAATCAAATCGAAGCCCACGCTGGAAGGCGCCGGAGTCCATCTGCGCCGCGCCTTTGGTTTCGGCAACACGAAAGACTTCGATCCGTTCCTCCTCCTCGACGACTTT
>CAZILJ010000629.1:0-2452 GCA_964539915.1 uncultured Acidobacteriaceae bacterium
AGTGGCGGGAGGATAACGGGCTAACCGGAACTTACGTCTAGCACAGACTCCGACGTTGTCCAGAAGTCGGCTTCGGGGAGATCGCCATTGATGTCCGCGAAGCCCGTTTCTGGATCACTTGCGGGTTGCCGACAACCCGACCGAACATACCAGCAATGCCGCATGACTTCTGGCAGCCGACTATACATCGCGGATATCGAAACGCTGGATGAGCCCGTTTCGTATCTGGAAGACGTGGATCACCATTCTGTCGGCCAGGAGATTGCCCTTTGGGTCACGCACCACCTGATGAACTTTGACAACGACTTCCCCCTCGCCATTGGACCAGATCTCGACGGGCTCGACATGCGGATTGAGGATCGCCCATTGACGTTTCCAGTAGCTGCGCACTCCGTCGCGTCCGCGGACGTGGCCACCTTCCATTCCATTTGCCCAAATGACGTCGGGATGCATGGCGGCGAGGACGCTCTCGATGTCGCGGCTATTAAAGAGGTCATACACTCGTTTTAAGAGTTCCACGTCATCCGACATTCAGTTCTCCCTTTCATGGCCGAATACTCATTTCGAGACCGCGACGTAGACACCGAGCCCGATCATTCCAACACCCGACCCGGTGCGTTGTCTCTCGATGAGTTTGGGATTCCGGGCAAGTCTTCGTGCGATTGAACCAGCGAATCCGACCACGGCAAGATCCACGGTCGTATTCAGGACAACTGAAATTGTGCCAAGAATCAGAAATTGTAAAATCAAGTGCCCCTTGGCAGGTGAAACGAACTGTGGAATAAACGATAGAAAGAAGAGCGCTGTTTTTGGATTGAGAACCTCGGTTGCAATGCCCTGCAAAAAGTTTCGTTCAGAACTCTGTCCTACAGTTTGCGTATTCCCACTTGCACGCCGTTTCCGAATCATCGAAATCCCCAGATAGACAAGGTAGGCCGCTCCGGCGTAGCGGACGACTTGGAACGCGGTGGCCGAGGTCATCAAGATCGCGGAGAGTCCCAATCCCGCAGCCAAGACGTGGACTGAGCCCCCGACAAAGGTCCCGAGGGCGGATAGGACGCCTTCACGTCTTCCGCCGTGGAGAGTTCTTCCCAAAACGTAAAGAATGCCCGGGCCGGGAGTCAGCGCAAGTATCGCCGCCGCACTCACAAAAAGCGCGAAGCGTGTTCCGTCGATCACTGTGCTCCTCGCATGAAGTGTATTTGTTCTGAAATCCGCGAGACACCCATCTCAACCAGACTAATTTACGCTGCATGACGGCTTTGCTGTACTACGGATGCCTTCTGATGTTGCAGAAGAATCCGGAAGCCAAGTCCATGCGTGATCAGCAATAGGGGCACGATGAAGGTCGGAATGAAATACGTGGCACCCAGTTGACCCGCCATCAGCCCAGCATGATTGGCCTGGTAGAACGCATTGAAGAGATCGGCTGTGCCCCAGAGATTGAAGCTCCATGCAATGACAACGCCGGATGCACTGGGCAGCGATATCAGCGCAAGCAAGGCGAGTATCGCCGCTACCAAGTCCCCATAGGCCGCGGAACGTGCGAAGGCAGATGGCAGGTCAGGCGAGACGACTCCTGGCACCAAAAACGCTAAGCCGATGAAGCGGAAGCTGTGGAAGATGAGCAGAGGCCGCAACGCTTCGGCCCGTGGCCGGAGGCGGAGTTCCGGCCAGATGTACCGGGCGGCGACGATTCCCCACGCGATTAAGCTGAATGCAATGCTGACGAAAAAAGCGAGTTGCGTTTGCATAAATTCCTCCTATTGAGATTCCAACCATTTAGGGCGGCTGGTGGCAGAAGTGGCCTTGTTGTGGAGCGACGCTGCCAGCTTGGCAGGGTCGGTGATGCCGTGCTCACGCCGCCAGACTTTGGACTCGGGCGCGGACTGCGGCTGGAATGGGAATGGGCGGCGCAGCTCACCGTCGTAACGATCGAAATTGAAGCCAGGGCGGACAGGCGAGATTATGAACTCTGCGAACTCGCGAACCCAGTTGGCAATCGTGCGTTGGTTGCGGGGCTGCGCAGCATAACGCCGAGCGATTGTCTCGAAGTCCTCTGGCGAGCGCCCGGTCACATTGAGCACATCGGTCGTGGGTGCGCCCAGTTCAAAGCCACCACGCTTGTGATCGTCGATGTAGTATCGGACATTGCTCATCAGATCGATGGACATGCCGGCCATTCTGGCAGCCTTCATGAACAGCCACGTCGGCGTCGGCACAACCCTGACCGATCGTCCAACGGCTCTGCCGATTGCCTGGGCCATGTCGTCCGCGCCAAGCAGTTCCGGTCCGGTGGGACGATAGCTCTGTCCGGCGTGTCGCGCCGGATTCATCAAGGCCCCGACGGCGACTCGCGCGATGTCCTCGTTCGAGGGTGGCGCGTTGCGGCTGTTTCCGTATAACCAGGGAAACACGCCGAGATGCGCGGCCAAACCAATCGTCACCAGGT
>CAZILJ010000630.1:0-4677 GCA_964539915.1 uncultured Acidobacteriaceae bacterium
GTGCCGAGTTCCTTCAGATCAGTTCCTCGCCGCGGGCCAGCCTTCGCTGAGGCGGGGCGCAGGGTGAGCAGCTGGCCGATGTTGGCCAACAGGAGGGCTCTTGGTGATTGAGATCTTCGTTTTGCAGTGTTCACAAGCGCCTTAGTCTAGCAGCCCGTTGATGGTAAGGCGTGGTGGCGTGGAACGAATTCCGTTTTCCATTGTACGAAATCCTGTAATCAGCCTAACATTGTGGGGAATATCTCACCATGCGCAAGAATTCATTTGGGCATCGAGCTTTCGTCAAAGACCTGCAGCGAGCCTGGCGCCGCGCGGCAGTCGTTCTCATCTGCGGAGTGGCATTTCAGTCCGGAACTGCGTCGCCGGAGCCGCGCCCACCGGCCGCTGCCGGCACGCTGCGTGAAGCTGCCGAAGCTCGGCACATTGCGATCGGTGCTGCTGCCGCATCGGTCTACTTGGGGGAAGCGGACTACTCCGGCATTCTGGGCTCGGAGTTCGCTCAACTGCAGGCTGAGAACGAAATGAAATTCGGCCCCATTCATCCGCGGCCCGATAGCGATCCGAACCCATACGATTTCAGCGGCGCCGATAAGCTGGTGGCGTTTGCCCAGCGTCACACCATGATCGTCCGCGGACACACGCTGGTCTGGCACAACCAGGTATCGGATTGGGTAAACAAGGGTAATTACTCCGCGCCACAACTCGCGGCAATTCTGCAGAGTCACATTCACACCGTCGTAACCCACTACGCTTCGAAGGTGTACGCGTGGGACGTGGTGAACGAAGCTTTCAATGACGACGGCAGCATGCGTCATACGATCTGGTACGACCAGCCGGGAATCGGCGCGGGCGCTGAGACAAACTACATTGAGCGAGCGCTGCGCTGGGCGCGCGAAGCCGACCCCAAGGCGAAACTGTTCTATAACGATTATGATGCGGAACTGGTCAACAAAAAGTCAGACGCCATCTACGTCATGGCTGCAGACTTCAAACAGCGGGGCGTGCCGCTGGACGGAATCGGTTTCCAAGCGCACGTAAACCTGGCGTTTGACGAGCCGAAGAAAATCGCTTCATTCGCCAAGAACCTAGAGCGTTTCGCCAAGCTTGGCCTCGAGTTGCACATCACCGAACTCGACATTCGCCTGAACGATTCAACTCCGGCTTCACTCAACGCTGAAGCGAAACTCTATGGAGAAATCACTTCGCTCTGCGTGCAGCAACCCGCGTGCAAGCTTCTGCAAACCTGGGGATTCACCGACAAGCACTCGTGGATTCCTCAGTTCTACAAAGGCCAGGGATGGGCGCTGCTCTGGGATTCGAATTATCAGAAGAAGCCCGCATACACTGCGGTACATGACAGGCTTGTACAGTAACTGGCGGGCGACAGCCGCCTCGGCTGTCACGCTAGGCAGCCCCGCGGAGTCGACGAGCGCGCATGGACTAATGCCTAACCGGCGTCTCCATCGGCACTTTCACGTCGGCTTTCTTCGCAAATTCTTTTGCTTCGCCGTATCCCGCGTCGGCGTGCCGAATGATTCCCATGCCCGGGTCTGTCGTCAACACGCGCTCGATGCGTTTGGCCATCTCATCGGTTCCGTCAGCAACGGTGACTTGGCCGGCGTGAAGCGAATAGCCAATGCCGACGCCACCGCCGTTATGGATCGAGACCCAGGACGCGCCAGCAGCGGTGTTCAGCAGGGCATTGAGCAGGGGCCAGTCGGCGACCGCGTCTGAACCGTCCTTCATGCTTTCAGTTTCGCGAAATGGAGAGGCTACCGAGCCGCAATCGAGATGATCGCGGCCGATCACGATTGGCGCCTTGATCTTCCCCTTCTTCACGAGATCGTTCATGGCGAGTCCGAACTGCGCACGCTCGCCGTAGCCGAGCCAGCAGATGCGAGCGGGCAATCCCTGAAACTTGATGCGCTTGCGGGCCAGATCGATCCAGCGCCGCAAGATGCGGTTCTCGGGAAACAACCGCAGAACCAGATCATCGGTCAGGTGAATATCGGAAGGTTCTCCCGAGAGCGCAACCCAGCGGAAGGGGCCGCGTCCTTCGCAAAACAGGGGACGAATATATGCGGGAACAAATCCGGGGAAGTCGTAGGCGTTCTTCACTCCGCGTTCAAAGGCGAAGGTGCGGATATTGTTTCCGTAGTCGAAGGTGATTGCGCCCATCTTCTGCAGGCGCAACATGCCTTCCACGTGCCGCGCCATCGTATCGAGCGACTTTTCCTGATACGCCTTCGGGTCTCGTTCGCGCAGATCGAACGCCTGCTCCAACGTCATGCCGTTCGGAACATATCCATTCAGCGGATCGTGCGCCGAGGTTTGATCGGTCAGAATGTCGGGGACAACGCCACGCTCAGCCAATTCCGGAATGACATCGGCGCAATTGCCAACCAAGCCGACTGAAACATTTTCTTTCTTGCGGACGGCGTTCTTTAGAATGCGCAGGGCTTCCTCAAGCGTCGTGACCATGAAGTCGCAGTAACCGGTCTTCAGGCGCTTCTTGATGCGCTGCGGATCGACGTCGATGCCGAGGAAGGCTGCGCCTGCCATGGTTGCTGCCAGCGGTTGGGCTCCGCCCATTCCGCCCATTCCGCCGCTGACAATCAGTTTGCCGGCAAGATCGCCGCCGAAGTGTTTCTCGCCGGCGGCGGAAAACGTTTCGAACGTTCCTTGGACGATTCCTTGCGAGCCGATATAGATCCACGATCCGGCGGTCATTTGCCCGTACATCATCAGACCGGCGCGCTCGAGTTCGTTGAATTTCTCCCAGTTGGACCAGTGACCTACAAGATTCGAATTTGCGATGAGCACACGCGGGGCGTGGTCGTGGGTTTTGAATACACCGACGGGCTTGCCTGACTGCACCAGCAGGGTCTCGTCGTTCTCGAGGTTCTTTAGCGTTTCGACGATTGCGCGATACGCTTCCCAACTGCGCGCAGCGCGACCTGTTCCGCCGTAAACCACAAGATCTTTGGGGCGTTCCGCGACCTCTTCGTCGAGGTTGTTCATGAGCATGCGCATGGCGGCTTCCTGCTGCCATCCTTTGCAGGTGATGGAGTTGCCGCGGGGCGCGCGAATGGATGCAGGAGCCTTTGGGAGTTCCGTTTCAACGGGCATAAAACGATGTTACTGCGCTACCGAGGACAGCACAAATGGCGCTCGCGAGCCGCGGTGGCAAAAAATCCTAACCGCAAAGATGGCAAAGGAAAAGATCGCAAAAGGAGAGGCCGCAACGGAGACATCTGAATTAGGCACTACGAGGGGCCTGGACCTGTTGCCAGCGTCGGCTGAGAGCTGGTATGACGCCGTTTACGTTAACATCCGGCGGCGTTACTCTGGCGGTCTCACCCTGCTGGCGAATTACACGTGGTCGAAAGATCTGGAGCAACGCACCGGATTTCCGCTCGCCGATGTTCGAGCCTTCGGTTCCGCAAAACAATAATGTTCTGGCGGCAGAAAGGGCCCGCCTGCGATGTGCGGCATCGATTTGCCCTCAGTGCGGTCTACGATATTCCTGCTTGGGATCGCTCCGGCCTGGTGCGTGCTGTCAGCAAAGACTGGCATCTGTCCACCGTCTACCAGGTGCAGACCGGTTTCCCTTTTACGATTTCAGTGTTCGGCGATACTGCTGATGCCGGGACTGAGCTCGGAGAGAATCCCATTCGCGCCAATGTGCGGGGCAGCCACTGTTTCCCTCGAGAACTCGCACCTCCGAAAATTGGTTCAATACCGCGGCATTTGACGCGCCTCCCGCTTATACCTTCGGGGATGCGGGACGCAATTCAATTTATCGGCCGGGCGCGCAAACGCTGGATCTGGCGTTGGTCCGCGACTTTAGTTTGACGGAGCGGGCGAGATTCCAGTTGCGCGGGGAATTCTTCAACGCTCTGAATCATACGAATCTCGGCACTCCGGATGCTTTCGACTAATACACCGCAGTTTGGGACGATTACCGAAGCGACCACGCCAGGGAGAGAAATTCAGTTGAGTGCCAAGTTGTCGTTCTGAGGGCGCGAGCTCGCGCCAAATCTTAAACCACAAAGATAGCGAAGAAGAGCCGCAAAGAGCGGCAAGATTTCCGGAGTCCGAAAGCTGGCACGTCAAAAGGCTCGAGGGTAGGCGCTAGGGCAGATAGCCTATACTGCTGTCACCAGGTGTTGTAGGCCGTACCGTCGGTGGCGTTCGCCGTCGAGGCTGAGTGTACATCCGTGATGCCGGGGTCCTGCTGATCCACCGCCAACAGCAGATCTTCCTGCACAACTTCCCAGTTCGTTTGCTTGGTCATGGGATCCATCGGAATTTGACGCAGGTAGCCAGCCGTGACGATGTCGTCAAGCGACTGAGGGGCTTTTTGCTTGTCAAGAGTGTATTGCGAGATGACTGATCGGAGAGTGCTCAGATTCGAGCGCAAAACCGATTCTCTGGCCTGTACGATGGACTGGTTGTAAACCGGAATTGCAACAGACATCAGGATCATGATCATGCTGATCACGATCATCAACTCCAGCAGAGTGAATCCGCGAGAGCGCCGACGACTCGTAATGCGGGCGAACATGCGGTTCGACGCGTTGCCGCGAACAGAGCCTAGACAGCTTTTATTTGTGTGCGCACTCGCCGAGTTGTTTACGCCCCGTTGCATTTACCAGTCCTTGTATTTCGTGCCGT
>CAZILJ010000631.1:0-3190 GCA_964539915.1 uncultured Acidobacteriaceae bacterium
GCCGACAAGGTGATCGAGTAGGCGCGGCAGCCTGCGCGATGCTCGCTCAGGGCTTGCGCGTTAGTTCCGGCAGTTTGGCGATGTTGGCGGCGATGCGCCGGCTTCATCCCGCGTCATCAGTCTCGTCGCAGCTCGCCGGCCGGCTTCCTCCTCGAAATAGACGTAGGCGAGCGCGTGCCCGGTGTGGTCCTTCACGATGAAGCAGGCGTCCGTTTCCTCGACGGTCCACGGCGGCGGGAAGCGGCGGGTTGTCATTCGTGTGGTCGCGCGAATAGCCGCCACTGATCGGCCGGTCTGACGTTGTGTTCCTCGATTGCCACCGCGATTGCGCCCTCCTCGTCCTCGGCATACACGACACCGACGAACGCAGCCGGCGACCCCTTGTGGCGGCCGAAGAACGCGGCCGGTGACCCCTTGAGGCGGTAGACCTCCCAGGCTGGCCGCTTCGGCTTCTTCGACCGGGACGGGCGGCTGGCCACGGTACGCTCCTTCACGCAACCCTGTACGTCCCAAAGATGGGGCCCTGGCGGACGTTCACCTAGCGGCCACCGGTGCGTCCGCCAGTCATCAAGAAGTTACGTCGATCGAGCGCCGCAACGTTCTGGCATTAATCAAGACCCCGATCACAGCCTGTGTCATGCTGATCAAAGTCAGCATCACAAACTCAGTGTTGTTGAAGATGCCGAGGTATTTGACGCCGGCTGCCCCAAGAGCAAAAAGTAGCACCTGAACGGCGGCGATGGCGGCCATCAAGATTGCTTCTATGGTGTTGTCGACCCCAGGATGCGATACTTTCAACTGCTCGGCGATTGCCATCATGGCGGCGGCGACCAGGAGAACCTCGACCCAAGAGATGTGATACCCGTCCCACAACTCCCAACTAGTTCTGGGATCGGGAATGATGAAACTGCCAGCTATGTACAGAGCTAGGATGTACAAGAAACCGGGCACGTATTTAAACGGGCTTCTTCTCGCGGGACCATAGGCAACGGCGCTGCTTGCGGGTGCGCGATCAGAATTTGTTGTCATTTGACCTCCCCTGCCCGCTTGCCGCGCGCGATTAAACTGATGCCGTCAGCGAGGAGCACGTGGTGGCCACTGCCGCCAGAGCAAGACGCCGAGTTTCCTTTGTCGCGCGGCTCCGCGATCTGTTACATCCTGGCCCCTTCACCCGCGACGAGACAGAGCTTACACGAAATGCTCTCGAATAACATAAGACGTGGAGGTCTTTCGACCGGATCACGACCCGGATGCGCGGTATAATGTCCAGCAACGCAATGGAACCGAAACGCCTAGTCCAAGCCGGTAGTATCTTGGCCGCTATGGTTCTTTTGGCCGTCATGGGCAATGGCGGCCATCCGGTTTGCTTTGTGCAAGTCTTGGCCGGGGTCATGGTCGCGTCCGCCCTGTTGCCGTTCGTCATGAAAGATCGTTAGATGTACGGTGTTGGGACTGGCGTTGTGGTCGCCGGGCCTATTGGTGCCGTGGTCGGCGGAGTAGTCGGTGCGGTCGGGGGACACCGTGGCACTGCACCGTCCGTTACGATCTTTCTTCAACTCGCTCTCTGATGATTTGTCGCGCAGCGACAATGAGCTTTGAGCTACTCAGTTCGGTAAAATTCCAGCGGCCGTCAAGATAAATAATGCGCTCGGCAACTTCGAGCTGCTCGTTATCTATGGCCTGTGCAAACTCAGCCCACAATGCCAGCCAATCCACGTCACTCATAGGATGGTCCTGCAGTTAGGACGCCGCGCTTCAAATGCGATCGTCGCATTATCTCGTCTTCAGCCGCCCGCGCTCAACCATCCCCAAGTCAGCAGCAACCCCCAATCAAGATCGTTGGTCCAACAGTCACCATGGCTCGGCCCCCGATGTCGGCGTCTGCCGCTGCCTCAAGTGTCTCGTCGGAGACTTCATAGAGGAAATCGTTATCGATCTGGTCGAGTTCGGCGGTGGAGTTGGTGCTGTGGTTCATGGAGATTACCCCTCTTCGCTTGCTAATGCTGCAGCAGTTCAGGCAGCTTTGCAATGTTCACCGCGATGCGGCGGGCCTCGTCGCGGGCGAGCAAGTGTGCAGCCAAGCGCCTGCCCGGCTCGTCCTCCAAATAGACGTAGGCGAGCTTTTGTCCCGCGCCGTCCTTCAGGATGAAGCAGGCGTCGGTTTCCTCGACGGAGAAGCGGCGGCCAAGTAATCAAGAATTAACGATCTGATTGATAGGAAAAGCTCTGCCTCGATTTTGTAAAGACCCTATTTAGGGACCCGCTGCAACAGAACAGCGATCCATAAAAGGGTTTTTAATATGAACAGGTACTTGCTGCTCATCGTTTACGCATTGGTCGGAATTTTTGTCTCGTCTTGTGCTCCAATTCCGCACTATGTGGTTCCGAAGCCCGCCTACGGATCACATTCCGACGCTCCACACCACTTGCCAGTCCACCGCTCTCCACGGAGAGCAGCAGGTGTGGTGCTGCTCCAGGGACTCGCTGAGGTCGGCGGTGCGCTGAGGACCTTGCGCGTGAACAGGGCTACTTGGAACGTAATGCCTCTGCGGTTGCTGCTGTCGAACTTGGGGGAGTAAGAACACATTTGGTGGTGCCAATGCTGAAAGACAACGAATTGATCGGCGTTGTCATCGTGTACCGCCAGGAGGTTTGTCCGTTCACGGACAAGCAGATCGAATTGGTCAAGAACTTTGCCGCTCAGGCCGTCATTGCAATCGAGAACGCGCGGCTTCTCAACGAACTGCGCACGTCCCTTGAGGAGCAGACGGCCACGTCAGAGGTTCTTCAGGTCATCAGCAGCTCTCCAGGCGATGTGCAGCCCGTGTTTGACACAATGCTGGAGGAAGCCGTCCGTATCTGCGATGCTACGTTTGGAAATATCCAAAGCTGGGATGGCGAAAGCTTCCGCGTCGTTGCAACCTACAAAACGCCACCTGCCTTAGTCGAAGCAAGAAAGCATTTACCCGTCCGTCCCTCCTCCTCAGACGCCGCACTGGGTCGATTGCTTACAACCAAAATGGTCGTTCACATTGATGACCTTGCCGCAGAACGGTCCTATATTGAGGATCGACATCCGGCAGTCGTTGCCGCTGTCGAGGGCGGAGGTGTACGGACGGCTCTGCTTGTACCAATGCTGAAGGAGAGCGAAGTAGTCGGTGCGTTCACCCTGTCCCGCCAAGCAGTTCGT
>CAZILJ010000632.1:0-6494 GCA_964539915.1 uncultured Acidobacteriaceae bacterium
GAATGAGGACGTGCTTGGGTTGTTCCGATCCGATGGAATAGATGTTCTGGTAAACGGCGTCGGCGGTACCTTGATACCACTGATCGCTGACCCGCTTCATGGGAGGCAGGACCTCGACGAACTCGTCAACTTCACGGCCCAGGATGTTCCAGCCTTCGCGGATGTGCCGGTTCAGGGAAAGCGCCTTGTACTGGGTGAGGATGTAGACGCGGCGCAGATCCGAATTCAGGCAATTGGAAAGAGTAATGTCAATGATGCGGTAGATTCCGCCGAAGGTCACCGCCGGCTTGGCGCGGTCGCGAGTCAGCGGATAAAGACGCTCCCCAGCGCCGCCTGCCAAAAGAACCCCGAGAGTATCTTTCATTACCACCCCTCAGATTCCGTTCCGGCTGCTTACTCAGCGGAATCTTGTTTTCCGCACGGCAGATGTGGAAAGAAAACAGTAGATGGTAGCACAGGTGCGGAGGTTGCTCCCGCTTCCGGAGGATTTGCGAATCCGTATAATGCTGCACGGTGTGGCGACCCGGAGGCAGATGCCAAGAAAAACGATCTTGCGTTTGAAGCAGCGCAGGCCATCGCCTGTGGACCGTAAAAAGTCGTCCGATACGGTGTTGGGAATGGGACAAAGCATCACCCGACGCGACTTTCTGAATGCCACGTTGCTGGCTTCCGGGGGCTTGCTGCTGGGACCCGTGTCGCCAGCAGAGATGCTGGCCGAAGAGGCCAGGGCTCGTCGGAGTGAGGATGACTGGACCGGCTATGGTGGCGTAGGCGACTACGCAAACTGCAACGGAAATACCCTTCGAGTGCTCGAGGCCGGCCACGAGATTCGCGATGGCCGGTTTGAGAACCTGCCTGTCGAGGTTGTCGAAACGGGTGAAACGTATGACTGCGTGATTGTAGGCGGGGGCATCAGCGGGCTGGCGGCCGCGCTGATTTTTCAGCGGCATGCCGGTTCGGGCAAGACCTGCCTGGTGCTCGACAATCATTCGGTTTTCGGCGGCGAAGCCAAACGCAATGAGTTTCGAGTGGACGGTCACCGGTTGGTTGCGCATCAGGGATCAGCATTCTTCCCCGTTCCGTATCCGCACAGCTTTATTGCACGGTTCTATGAATCGATTGGACTCAAGACACCGCGCCTCGAATATCAAAAATGGGGCAGTCGCGAGCCGGAGGTGCAACTGAGCCGCACACCCTATTTGGGATCGGCTCCAAGCAGCACGTACTTCGGACCCAAGTTCGGCCAGCCGCACGGGTTGTGGCTGACTGATCCGTGGGGAAAGCAGGTGGAAAGCGCTCCGATTTCGCCGAAGGCGCGAACGGAAATGGCAAAGTTTCAATCAGCAGGTGACTCGGACACCGGAGCCCCCAAGTATCCTGGCGATGCCATATCGCGGCGGCTCGATAGCATCACGCTCGAAGCTCACATGGTGGAGTCGCGCGGGATCAGCCGCGAGACAATCCGCGCATTTCTGTCTCCCGGCGAGGGCGGTGGATACGGTCTGGGCCCTGACGCACTCTCGGGCTACACGGCTTATGCGGCGGACATGCTCCATCCGCTCGACATCAGCGACGAGACCGGCACGCAGATGTTTCCGGACGGGAACGGAGGCATCGCGCGGCTAATCACGAAGACGCTGATTCCGGAATCCATCGCGGGAGATCAGTCGCTCGGGGACGTATGCCGGAATGCGGTGAACTTCGCAGCTCTCGATCGCACGGGCAGCGCCGCACGGATTCGACTGGATTCGACCGCCGTCTGGGTAAAACACGATGGTCAGCCGGAACGGTCGCAGTTCGTCAGCATCGCCTACACCCGCGGCGGGAAAACATATCGCCTGCGGGCTCGCTCCGTGGTGATGGCGGGAGGGAGCTGGACGACGCGGCATATCGTGCGGGATCTTCCGGCGGATCGAGTGGCGGCTTACGCGCAGTTTTATCGTACGCCTTCGATGATGGCCAACGTCGCGGTGCGCAATTGGCGGTTTCTATACAAGATGGGAATCTCGGGCTGCCAGTGGTTCGAAGGATTGGGAAACTATATGCAGGTGCGGAAGCTGGCGACCTGTGGCGCCGACGGACCCACGATCGGACCGGATTCGCCAACCGTGCTCGCCATCAAGGTTTTGTATTCCTATCCGGGACAGGCGACGGAGCAGCAGGGGCACATGGGACGCGCGGAGCTGATTTCAACTCCGTTTCGCGACTACGAACGGCGGATTCGCCAGCAGTTCGCCGAGATGTTCGCGCCTTCTGGATTCGACGCGGCGCGCGACATTGCGGGAATCATTCTGAACCGCTGGGGACACGCGTATCTCAGCCCGGCTCCTGGTTTCTTTTTCGGCAAAAATGGGGAGCCCGCGCCGGGCGATGTGTTGCGTGCGGCGCCCTTCGGCAGAATCGCATTTGCGAACACGGATCTTTCAGGAGTGGCGGATCACCGGTCTTCGATTATCGAAGCAGATCGGGCGGTGGGGCAGCTGCTGGATCAGGTATTAGCTGAGTAAGATCGGACTCTGTGAGAAGGCTCTGGACTTCTCTCGTAACTGCCCGTAATTCCCTGCCCTTGTCCTAATTACTTGCCCTTGTCGTGCTGGTCTTTGTCGCGCTTGTCTTCCTCAATGTCAATTTTGATGCGGAGCGACTTGAGGAATTTCAGGTCCTGGTCGTTGACCTTGAATTCAGGATTGGTGGACAAGGTCGTGACCAGAGAAGTCTTATCGGGCGATTTTTCGCCCTGCTTGCTGACGCCGATAGTCGCTTCGAGAACCAGGAAGATGTCGTATCCACCTTCCTTGATGCGGGAGACAACTTCCGAGATTTGCTCGGAATCGGAAAGAGATTCGTTGATGGCGTCGCCGAGCTCTTTCATGAGTTGCTTCAGTTGTGGATCCACTGGGTCCCCCTCGCTAAGACCAAATTACCACGATCGCGCACTAGGCGCGAATCGCCCGAACCTCGAGATACTCGCCTTCGACCGCCGTCGTGCCATCTTTGGCCGTATTGTGTTCGGTCCAGAGCGACTCCAACTGTTCTGCTAACGCGGCCTGACCGCTCTCATCCAGCCTCGCGAATGCCATTTGGGTAGGACCGAAATAGCGGCGGAAGAAATCGACGGTCTCATTCGGCGCAAACGGATACGCAAAATGTACGTTCTGGCGGGTGCAGGTTAGCTGTTTTGCGCCCTTCCCAAAACGCTCGCGTACCACTTGCTCATCTCCCCACAATACCGGCGCCGGAACTGGAGGAGGCGGCACCAGTTTGGCTGTGACCTGAAACGACTTACCGACAAAACCCTGCGGAGTCCAGTTGGCCATCGCGAT
The DNA here is from genome assembly GCA_964539915.1 of uncultured Acidobacteriaceae bacterium. GTDB lineage: Bacteria > Acidobacteriota > Terriglobia > Terriglobales > Acidobacteriaceae > Sulfotelmatobacter. The sequence continues at coordinate 3,324 of CAZILJ010000632.1, forward strand.
CACTCCGCCGGGTTTAGAAACACGAAGGATCTCGGCTGCTACCTTTTCCGGACGCGGTGCAAACATCGCGCCGAACATGGTTAACACCACGTCGAAGGTGGAGTCCGAAAAAGGGAGATCTTCGGCATCGCCTTCCTCGAAACGGATGTCCAAGTGCTCGAGCGCCGCGCGCTTTCTGCCTTGTTCCAAAAGATTTGTCGCAATATCGACACCGGTAACATGGGCACCCAGCTTCGCTGCCGGGATGGACGTGTTGCCGGTCCCACAGGCGACATCCAGCACCCGGGCAGTGTGCAGAAGGCCGATGCGCTCCACAAACTTTTCCGCTTCCCGACTGGTGAAATTTGCGATCTGACCGAAATCCCCCGCCATCCAGGTGGTTTTCATGCGGGACTTGAGTTGAGTCAGGTCAGTTGCGGCGTTTTCCATCTACTTCTCCCCCTGATTGGATGCCAGACGCGACGAAACGGTTTTGCCGCTCGTTCGAGTTGCGCCATTCTATGCCCGCAGGCTGTTAAAATCGAGGCGTGAGCAAGGTTTCTACTCTGAGAAAGCTGGGAGTAGTGGCGCGGGTGGCCGGGCAGCAGGCCGGACGCAGCCGTACGTTCACCGCGGTAATGAGCGGAGTCCGCGCCACGACGCGATCCTTCGGGCGCGCGGCGCACCAATTGTGGCTGGAAGTGACGGGCACGGTGTTTCTGGCGATGGCGGCATTCGGCGGCATCGCCGGGGTCCGGGAGTACACGAAGTATGCAGCCGGACGGGCGACTGCCGGGCGAGTCGCGATTGCTGTTTGCTTCACCCTGACGTTTGCATGGTTCGGGCTGAGTTCGTTTTGGAGGGGTAGAAGGAAAAGTCAGCGCCCCTGAATGAATTTGCCGCAGAGTTCAGAAAGAACCTCCGCGAAGAACGTAGAGAAAGCACCGAAACGGATGACGTTTGACTCTGGCGTTTTGGTGAAAATTCGATGACGGAAAAGCTGAAGAGCCGCCCTGACCCGCGTGAGATTGAAACCTCCTCCCACATTCCGGTGAATCCCGTCTATACCCCGACCGACCTCAAGGGGTGCGACTACGAAAGCGAAGTTGGATATCCCGGGGAGTATCCCTTCACCCGCGGAGTGCAGGCCACCATGTACCGCGGGCGGCTATGGACCATGCGCCAGTATGCGGGTATGGGCGACGCCGAGGAATCGAACAAGCGCTACAAGTATCTGTTGGCGAATGGGACGACAGGGCTGTCGGTGGCCTTCGATTTGCCGACTCAGATTGGGTTGGATTCGGATCATCGGCTGGCTGCGGGTGAAGTTGGGAGGGTGGGAGTCGCGATTGATTCGATCGAGGATATGCAGCGCCTGTTTGAAGGCATCGACCTGACGAAGATTTCTACTTCGATGACGATCAATGCGACGGCGTCGATTCTGCTCGCCTTATATGTGGCCGTTGCACGGCGGCAGGACGCGGACATTGGCAAGCTATCGGGCACGGTGCAGAACGACGTGCTCAAGGAATACATTGCGCGAGGAACTTATATTTATCCGCCGCAGCAGGCCATGCGAGTGATCACCGACATGTTTGCCTGGGCCAACGAGAACGTGCCCGAGTGGAACACGATTTCGATTTCCGGTTATCACATGCGCGAGGCGGGATCGACCGCGGTGCAAGAGGTCGCGTTTACGCTTGGGAACGGGATGGCCTACGTGGAGGCGGCGATCAAGGCGGGCCTGGATGTGGATCAATTCGCTCCGCGGCTGTCTTTCTTTTTCAATGCGCACAGCAATTTTCTGGAGGAGGTCGCGAAGTTCCGCGCAGCACGGCGAATGTGGGCGCGCATCATGCGTGAGCATTTCAAAGCGAAGAGTCCCAAGTCGTGGATGCTGCGCTTTCACACGCAGACTGCTGGCTCGACGCTCACTGCACAACAACCGGAAAACAATATTGTGCGCACCGCGATTCAGGCGATGGCGGCGGTTCTGGGCGGGACGCAGTCGCTGCACACCAATTCGTACGACGAGGCGCTGGCTCTGCCGACCGAACAGGCGGCGCGTATTGCGCTGCGAACCCAGCAGGTGATTGCCTACGAGTCGGGCGCTCCGCAGACCATCGATCCGCTGGCGGGTTCGTACTATGTTGAGGCACTCACCAATGAGATCGAGAAGCGCGCGGCGGAATATCTGGGGAAGATCGAGGTTCTCGGCGGGATGCTGAAGGCGGTGGAGCGCGGCTTTGTGCAGCACGAAATCCAGAACGCAGCCTATGAATATCAGCAGGCGGTGGATGAAGAGCGGGCGATCGTGGTCGGAGTCAACCGTTTCGAAGTGGAGGAAGAAAAGTCGATTCCGATTCAGCGCATCGATCCGTCACTGGAACCGAAGCAGGTGGAGCGCGTGCGGGCAGTTCGGGCAAAGCGGGACGCGGGGACTTGGAAGGCGACGCTGGCGGGCGTGGAGGATGCGGCGAGGTCCGGCGCAAATGTGATGCCGCGAATTCTGGCCGCGGTTGAGGCTTCGGCGACTGTGGGTGAGATTTCCGATGCGATGCGTCGGGTGTTTGGAGATTATAAGGAAGCGGTTGTGATTTAGCGGGCCCTGGCCCAGCCATTTCGCGGGCGGGGGCGCCCGCGCCACATCCGGGCTATGCCGGCTGAGCTTGCATCTCCGCGACCGCGGCCTCGAGGTGCGTCAGGGTTTCTGCGATCGTCAGCGAATACATTTCACGACCGAGCCCTTCGCCAGCTTCAAGGGCAGACTTCAGATAGTGTCCTGCGATTTCGACGGCCAGCGAATCGGTGATGAGCGTACCGGTGCGCTTCTTGTATTCAACCCAAGCCGGATGCGGCAGAGCTACCCAGACTTTCCGGCCATCGACCAGAAACTTGATGTCTACGGCGTCGGCGTGCCGCGTGGCAATGGCGACGATCAGAGCTTGATAGACGCAGTGAACCGATTTCTTGCTCCAGCGGTCGGTAGCGGTGAAGTCCCCAAACATGGCTAACCAAACTATAGCGAAGCGATGCAGCGCGGGCAAATGGATCGGTCGAGCTTGGGTTGCCGATCAAGCGCTGCAGGCAGTCTCATGAAATCTTTCCCAGACACTCGCAGTCGCGGTTGAAATCAAGGTGAGGATACAACTGCATCGCGCACTCTCTTTGGGGATGAAGAGAAAATATCTG
>CAZILJ010000633.1:0-1775 GCA_964539915.1 uncultured Acidobacteriaceae bacterium
GCGGACAGAACAGGTTCCCAGTTTCCAGTACTGCTCCAGAATTCGTGTTTCGGCTCTCGAAAGACGGGCTCGTTTCATTGATCTCCTACCAATCTCGGCGATGCTACTACAAGGCACGGTGCTGTGAAAAGCGAAATCTGTTCCCATTGTGCTTCGGCACGCGGATTCACGCGATGTGATTGTTACTGTTATTGCCACTGTTAGTGCTACTTCCACTCAAGAGACCGGGTGGGTTGGGTGGCAGCCTTTGGCGTTCACCTCCGGCTGGCCGGGGGACGATAGCCATTCATCCGCGGGTATTCCACCATCTGGCCACAGGCACAACGGAATGCGAGAGACCATCTTCATAACCGTTCCTTTGAAAGGAAAGTTTCGACATACTAGAACTAGAGCGAACGCACGAGCAGAAACACATGTGGCTCGATGCGCCGGATGAGGTGAGCTCCAGCGGGTCTTAGCTCGAGGGCCGCGATCGGTCTGGGGCGATCCGATCGACAGTACGATGACGGGTGAGTTAGAGCGCAGTGAAACCTTGCCGCCGCCCTGGGTTTCCGAGCGGGCCAGCAATTTCGAACCGTCGGAACTCTACGAAACGAAATTACGCGAAGGTGCGCAAGTTGCAAACGCCGGGCAGCGATCTCAGGTGTGGCTGCAGGCCGACCAACCGCCCGCCCTGGTATTTGGTTTCTTGCCGGCACACGCTTCTCGGCTGCTCTGGCGGAAACAAAAAGTCCCGGGCTCGCTTCTCCATCCGGTTGCACAACCGAACGCCGAGGTGGCGAGCACCAGGATCAGAAGCGCGGCGCACAGGATCAATTCTTTATTAGACGTGGTTCGACCTGAAGGGTCACGGGCTGTAGCTCGAGTTTTCCGGGGTCGGCTCCGCACCAAACCAGCCCGTGCGGCGGCAGTGTGCTGTTCTTCGAGAACTGCAAGCCGCCGCCCGCCATCCGGAACTTGCCCCGAACCAAGGATCCGCCGAGGAGACAGCGAGGCCGAATCCTTTTACAAGTACACCCGGCAGTGGCGCGCAATTTGTTGCTCTTCTTGGGTGGCGACAATCTCGATCTTATCTGGGGTAAGCCCAAGCGGTTCGAGCCCGCTGGTTGCTGCGGAGCGGATGCGGTCGCTATGTTCTCCGATGCCGCCGGTGAAGACGAGAAGATCCACTCCGCCCAGCAGTGCCATGTACGCACCAATCGCTTTTCGGACAGCAACCGCAAAAACATCCAAGGCAAGACAGGCCTTTGAATCATTGCGGCCGGCGCGTTCTTGCAACGCCTTCACATCCCCTTCGCCCGACGAAAGAGCGAACAATCCGCACTGATGATTCAGCAGATCTTCAAGTTTCTCGGCGTCGAGCTTGTCATTTCGCAAAAGGTAAACCATGACGCCAGGGTCGAGGTCCCCGGACCGCGTAGCCATGGGAATGCCGCCCGTGGGCGTGAGGCCCATCGTGGTGTCTATCGATACCCCGTTTCGAAGCGCGCACAGGCTCGACCCGTTTCCCAAATGCGCAAAGATGGCTTTTTCTGGAAGCGTCGCCCCGAAATGATGCACCAGCGATTCATAAGAAATGCCGTGAAAGCCATAGCGGCGGATCCCACGGTCGAAGTAGCGTTGTGGAAGGGGCAAATGCGATGCGACTTCGGGAATCGTTCGATGGAAAGCGTCGTCGAAACACGCGAATTGAGTAGCCGAAGGAAAGATCGATTGCGCGGTAGCGATCAACGATAGAGCCTGAGGAATATGCAATGGCGCAAAATGAACCGCCG
>CAZILJ010000634.1:0-5701 GCA_964539915.1 uncultured Acidobacteriaceae bacterium
CACCAGGAACGCTTCCGCCTGCCGCCGGGTTAGCAAGTCGCGTCCTGTGTCCAAATAGGGGTGGCGAAAATACCGCAGCTTCATCTTGTGCTGCGCGAGCAGCATGCGTGTCACGCTCTCGCCCTGGATCACGTCGTCTTCCCAGGCCTTCAATCCGACCTGATTCAGCGAAGCGTGGCTGAAGGTGTGGTTTCCCAATTCAAAACCATAGTCGAGCCACATCTGAAGAACCTTGATGCGCTCGTCGACCTCCCCGGGCTTGTAGAGCTTCTTCTCGTTGACGAAGCCGACCACCGGGATCTTCTGATCGCGCAGCGTGCCGAGCAGTTTCGTCGTCAGGGCAGTGATTTCCGATGCCGGTAAGCGGTCGGCCATGCCGGCAGGAAGATCGTCAATCGTGACGGCGACCTGCCGGTCGCGCTGCTGCGGTGCTTGAGCTTTTGCGGAGGTGAAAAGAATGCAGACCAAACCGAGAGCAATGATTGAGACTAGCCGTGGTTTTATCAACGAGATCCTCGGGGCACAAGAATGAACAGGTATTAGAACACGGCCAGGCGAATATTTCGGGTCCGGGCGGTCTTCGAGGAAAAGATTGCGCGTTCAGCGCGAAGGTGATAATCTAACTAACTGGTTAATTAATGGTAAGATGGACTCATTCTCGCAGCGCTGCTTCCTCCCGCATGGGCACTCGGGGCCAGCCCGTGGAAAGCCGGGCGGCCATTCTGCAGGCCGCGGCGCACGAGTTCGCCGAGCATGGCATTGCGGGAGCTCGTACTGACGCCATCGCCAAAGAGGCGAAGGTCAATAAGGCTCTGCTGTACTACTACTTCCGGGACAAAGAAACTCTTTACGCAGCCGTCCTCGAAGAAGCATTTTCTGGCCTGAAGGCGACCGTCTTCCGCGTTCTCGACGGCGATCTGCCTCCACGGGAAAAGATGATGGCCTATGTTGGCGCTTATTTCGATTTCATTGCTTCGAACCAGATGTATCCGAGGCTGATGCAGCGCGAGATGATGCGGGCCCGCGAAGGCCAGTCGCAGCACATCGACAAAGTGATCAAGAACTATATCCAGCCGATTTTCCTCCGAGTCGGCGAATTGATGCGAAAGGGAATCGCCGGCGGCGAGTTTCGGAAGGTTGACCCTGTGCATTTTGTGCCTTCGATGGTCGCCATGATCGTTTTCTACTTCAGCACTGCCCCCATGATGCAGAAGATCGTCGGCTTCAATCCCTTGACCGCGGAGCGGATCGCCGAGCGGCGAGCGGCTGTGCTGGATTTCGTTTCGGCCGCGCTGTTCCGTCCGAAGCATGCTACCGAAAGAGGACGCTCATGAGTGCGCGTAACCGCTTTTTTATTCTGCTCGGAATCATCTTCGCGATCGCCGCGACCTATTACTTCTTTTCCACCGATCACTCGCGCGACCTGGTCCTGATCGGGACCGTCGATGCCAACCAGGTGATCGTGAGTGCACAAGTCGAAGGCCGTATCCAGAAGTTGCTGGTCGATGAAGGCACTCCGGTGAAAGCTGGAGATTTGATCGCCGTGCTGGACCCGTCGGAGTTAGCGGCACAAGAGGCCGCGTCCACGGCGACGATTGACAGCTTGCAACATAAGGTGGCCGAAATGCGAGACACAGAACGATCGACCACCGGTTCCACTTCGAGCGACGTGGAGAATGCGCAGGCCAAACTTTCGTCGGCGAAGGCCCAACTCATGCAAGCGAAAGCCGCGTTGGACCGGACCGCAAGCGACAGTCGCCGCGCCATCGAACTGGCCAAAGCAGGCATCACGTCAGATCAGGAGCGCGTCCAGGCCGAGACCAATTTACAGGCCGCCCAGGCGACGGTTGAGGCGCAGCAGGAGTTGGTCAAAGCGGCCCAGGCGGATCTGCGTGCCGCAATGGCCCGGACCCATCAAGCGAATGCGGCAAAGAGCACAGTGGCCTCGACACAGGCTGATCTGAAAAATGCGGTGGCGCTGAAAAATCAGGCCGCCGTCCGGCTGGGCTATACCAACGTCTATGCGCCGGTGAGCGGAACAGTTTCCGTGCGGGCGGCGCGCCAGGGAGAAGTGGTGAACATCGGGGCTCCGATCGTTACCATCGTCGATCTCAGTGACGCCTGGGCGCGAGCCGCAATTCCCGAAACCTATGCCGACCATATCGGGTATGGGGATGTGCTTCGCGTCCGTTTGCCGGGTGGGACCATCACGAGCGGAAAAGTCTTTTTCAAAGGCGTGGAGGGCGACTTCGCGACGCAGCGCGATGTAAGCCGTCGCAAGCGCGATATCAAAACCATCGTGCTGAAAATCCGTCTGGACAATCCCAAGGGCGCATTCGTGCCTGGAATGACTGCCGAAGTGCTGGTTTCGCCCGAGCAACTGCAGGCCAACAATGCGCAGAGTGCTAACGCGGAGCAACGATGATGGCGGAATTAAATTCCCAAACCAATGCTCCCGAGCATGTGCCGGGCTCAGGGCTGGAGAAGCCCGTTTACGATCCCACTGCTCCGTCTGCCATCGAGGTCGAGCACATCGTCAAGAAATACGGAGTTTTCACCGCGGTCGACGCCGTTTCCTTCAGCGTGAAGGAAGGCGAAATCTTCGGACTGCTGGGCCCCAACGGAGCAGGGAAGTCGACGCTGATTCGCATGATGACTACGCTCATCCCGATCACTTCGGGCAAGGCGCGCATCGGTGGTCACGATGTCGCCAAAGAACCGAACGCAGCGCGAAGAATGATTGGCGTGATTCCGCAGGCGCTGACCAGCGATCTCGACCTGACCGTCGAAGAGAACATGAATATTTACGCCAAGCTCTACGACGTTCCGGCGAAAGAGCGCAAGAAATCGATCGACGAACTGCTGGAGCTGGTGGACCTGACAAAGTGGCGCGATGCGGCCACCAAAACGCTCTCGGGCGGCATGCGACGGCGGCTCGAAATTGCTCGCGGACTGGTGCATCATCCGAAAATCTTCTTTCTCGACGAACCTACGACTGGATTGGATCCAGTTTCCCGCGTCGCAGTTTGGGAGATGTTGGGAAACATCAAAGAACATCGAAATCTCACGATTCTCATCACCACGCATTACATGGACGAAGCCGATCGTTTGTGCGACCGCATTGCCATTGTGGACCACGGCAAGCTGGTGGCGCTCGACACACCCATGGCGCTCAAAGCGAGTGTGCCGGGATCCAACGTGATCGAAGCGCAGTTCGAAAATGCTCCCCCCGATTGGGAGCAGCGCCTGCACGCGCTCGATGGGGTCACGTCAGTGCAGCATGAGGGCGCGGGTATGTACCGCGTGCTGACCAGCAACGGTTCGCGCACCACGACCGAGCTGGTGGAAATGGCGGTTAAGGCTGGAGTGGCGGTGAAGTCGCTTTCGGTGCAAAACACGACGCTCGACGATGTCTTCGTGCATTACACCGGCAGGCAGCTTCGCGACGAACTGCAAAAAGCGTATGCCTTCGTTATGCCGCAACGTCCGGGGTTACAGCCATGAACAGAATGATGGCGATTGTCGAACGCGAAATGCGCAAGTTCTTTCGCTCTCCGGCGCTGATGCTGGCGTCCATGATTTTTCCGCTCGTGCAGCTGATTATTCTGGGCAACGCCTTCGGCGGAAAAATTCACGATGCCCGAGTTGCCATTGTCGATCAGGATGGCGGCCCGCAGGCATTGCGAGTCCGCGAAGCATTCGATTCGGTGCGCGCGAATATTCGTACCTTCGTCCCGGTCTATTACGACAGCGACAAACAGGCGATGGACGATGTGCGCAACGGGAGGCTGGAAGGCGCGGTCATTATCCCGCCGCAGTTTTCGAGGCGGGTGTACGAAGAGAACCATCCGCGGATCGCGCTCGTGGTTGACAACAGCGACAACTTCATGAGCTCCGCCGTCGAATCAGAACTGACGGAGCTGACCGACGCGCTCAACCAGCCGACTGTCTCGCCCCGCATTCTGCAGCAAACCGCGCTGGATGTCGTGGAGCTTTATCCGTACATCGAATACATGAAGTATCTGCTGCCCGGATCGCTGGCGCTGGCGATGTTTGTGTCGGTCATGATCGGCGGAGGCATGCTCTACATCGACGACAAAGCGCGCGGCGTGCACGAAGGCTACCTGGTTACGCCGATCACGAAACTCGAACTTGTGCTTGGGCTGAACCTCGCAGGCGCAATCAAGGCGGTGATGACGGGCGTGATCATCGTCATCATCGGTTCGCTGATGGCGGGAATCGGGACGATTTTCAACCCGATCACGATGCTTGGGCTGCTGGTGATGATCGTGCTGACGTCGCTGGCCTTCAATACGATGATGTTTCTGCTGATGGTGCGCATCGAAGATCCACTGGTACCGCGCGCCATGTTCGGCATTCTCAACACGCTCCTGTTCTTCCCCAGCGGCTCGGTCTATCCCATTCAGGCATTCCCTCCGTGGCTGCGCGCAATTGCGAAATGCGATCCGTTCACTTATGCGGTGGACGGCTTCAAATGTCTGCTGCTGAAGGAAACGACACTCTCCGCTGTCTGGGGAGACATGCTTTTCCTGTCCATCTTTGCCGCGGTTACGCTGGGACTCGCGATTCCTCTATTCAAACGAACCCTCTAGGGCAATCTACCGCCGAGCACGCCGAGAAAAACCAAACTGCTTGAAGTTCGGGTGGGGCTTCTCGGTGCGCTCCCCTGCCCGGCGGTGAATAGTTTCTCTGGAACTTTTAACTTGGCCAGCGTGTCCGTTATGCTAGAGAGGTATGACACTGTTGGATGCCAAAGAATACGATCCGGCAAAATCGCGGAAACGCACGCAGAGAATTGTTTTGGGGATCACCATCCTGGTGATCGTGCTTGCTTTAGGCTGGTGGTGCCGATATTGGCCGCAAGAGCACGTCGTCGGCAAGTTCTTCGATGGGTTGCAGAAGCAGGATTACAAAACGGCCTACGGCATCTGGATGAACGATCCGCAATGGGCGCAGCATCCCGAGCAGCATCCGAAGTATCCCTTCAACGAGTTTCATCAGGACTGGGGGCCGGGCGGCCAGTGGGGACTGATCAAGACCTACAAAGTTTACGGGGCGAGCACCTGCCCGGGGCCGGGAAGTGGCGTGGTCGTCGATGTAATCGTGAACGACCGTTCAGAGCACGCTCAGGTCTGGGTGGAGAAATCGGACCACACGCTCAGCTACCCGCCCTGCGAATTGCTGTTTCATTAGCCTGCACAGACGCACAATCCTGCGAACGTTAAACCGGCGCCTTGGCCAGCGATTCCAGTGTCTTATTCAGGCTGGCTTCATCGCTGACATTCAGGCTGGTCTTCGCGCGGTCGATCTGCCGCATCAGTCCGCACAGAACTTTGCCGGGGCCGACTTCAATGAAAGTCTGAACGCCCTGCGCAATCAGAAGACGCACGCAGGCGTCCCACTTCACCGAGCCAGTGACCTGCCTCAGAAGGGTGTCGCGGGCGCGCACGTCGTCGGCTACCATTTCGGCATCTACGTTGCAGGCGACGGGATAGACGGGCTTGCGCAACCGGAGAGCGTTAAGGTCGCCTGCTAATCGATCTTGCGCCGGCTTCATGAGTGAACAATGGAAGGGCGCGCTGACCGGCAATAGCTTGGCGCGCTTGGCGCCGCGCTCGTCCGCCAATTGCGTAGCGCGCTCTACCGCCGCAGTATTGCCGGAGATGACGATCTGCTCCGG
>CAZILJ010000635.1:0-17931 GCA_964539915.1 uncultured Acidobacteriaceae bacterium
GCCCGCTGTACATGGGCGAACGGTGAACGTTTTCGCGAATGATGCGATGGGTCTCCGCCGTAGTCCAGGCAACGTAGCAGGGAACCTGCGAGTCATGGTGCGCGACGCGCTTGGTGCGAAAGCTGAAGGGCGTAGGATCAAGGTCGCCCGGCTGCGCCGCAAAGCGCGACCAGTCGATCGTACGTCCGTCGAGACGTGGCGGGGTGCCGGTCTTGAGCCGACATCCGCGCAGGCCAAGTTTCTTCAGCGCCTCGCCCAGCAAAACCGCATTGGGCTCGCCTGACCGTCCCGCAGGATATTGCTGTTCCCCGCAGTGAATCAGCCCGTTGAGGAAAGTTCCGGTTGTGATGATGACAGCGGAAGCGCCCACGGTGCGTCCGTCGCGCAGACGAATGCCCAGCACGCGGTTTCGAGTTTCAAGTTTCGAGTTTCGAGAATTGTCTGCCGGGTGTACCTCATCGGTCTGCCCGGGGTCGTTCGAACCTTGAAACTCGGAACTCAAAACTCGCTCTTGCACAATCAGATCCGCAACTTCCGCCTGCATGATCTTCAGATTCGGTTGCGAATCCAGCACCTCGCGCATCTTCAGGCGATAGGCCTGCTTATCGCACTGTGCCCGCGGCGACCACACCGCAGGGCCGCGCGAGGTGTTCAGCAGGCGGAACTGGATGCCGACTGCGTCGGTGATTTCTCCCATGATTCCGCCCAGCGCGTCGACCTCCCGCACCAGATGCCCCTTCGCAATGCCACCCACCGCGGGATTGCACGACATCTGCGCGATCAGGTCGACGTTCAGCGTATAGAGCGCGGTCTTGAGCCCCATGCGCGCAGAGGCCATCGCAGCTTCACATCCGGCATGACCGGCGCCCACGACGGCGACGTCGAATTGTTCAGTAAACCGCATTTGAATCGGAAGCAGTCAAACCCCAGAAATTTGTTGCACTTCTTACTTCTTTCATTCTAGCAACTTGCCGGAACAAGTGATCTCCATCCCTTGCTCACGGAGCTAGCCGCCCGTATATTGGGCTGTCATCGCCAACACCATCGGGGGCATCATGACTACCGCTCAATTTTTTCAGGAACTGGACGCGCGCATCGCGAACTATGACCTGCTTTGCCACCCCTTTTACGAGGCATGGTCGTCAGGAAAGTTGACGCGTAACGATCTGCGCGAATATGCGCAAGACTACTACCCTCACGTCGAAGCGTTCCCTTCTTACCTGGCGGCGCTTGGGCGGCGGCTGGAGGATGGCGAGCTGCGGCGCGCGATACTGGCCAACATGCGCGATGAAAAGGGCGTAGAAGGGCGCCCCGGTCGCGACTCGGTTCCCCATTCCGAGCTGTGGCTCGACTTCGCCGAGGGCATGGGCTCGAGCCGCAATCTCGACTGGCATACCCCTGTGTCGGAGATTCGCCAGCTCATTCGGCACTTTCATCAGGTCGCCAGCCAGGGCTCACCCGAAGATGCGCTGGCCGCTTTCTACGCCTACGAGTCTCAAGTCCCTCGCATCGCACAGGAAAAAGAACTTGGCCTGCGCGAGGTCTACGGTGCTGATCACAAGACGTGCGGCTACTTCACGTTGCATGCCAAAGCAGACATCTACCATGCGGGCGTTTGGTGAACCCAGCTTGAGAAGCGCATCACCGCCCACCCCGAAGCCGCGGATCGAGCCCTGGACGCGGCCGAGAACGCCGCCCGCATGTTGTGGAAAGCGCTGGATGGCATCGAGGCGCGCCGGACCGCGATGGCGGTCGCATAGTTCCGAAATCGCTCGGCACCGTAATCGAGCCCAGGATTCGATAAAATCGTTGGCTCATGCTTTTTTGGAAAGGTGCTTGGCATTTGGCTAAAGAGATCCCCCTCGGAACACGCAGCGAAGCCGAAGAGACGGTCGCGTTCGAACACACCCTCGCCTCTCATCACCCGGAACTGCCTCCCGTCTATTCGACGCCCGACATGATCCGGCTGATGGAGACAGCCGCGTTCCGTGCCCTGCAGCCATACTGTGAAGGGGACGAAATCACCGTGGGAACATCGATCCACATCGAACATCGCGCCGCCAGCGGCATCGGCGCGCGTGTCCAAGCCGAAGCTGTGCTCGAGTCCTTCAACGGCCGTTTCTATACCCTGCGCGTCACTGCCCGCGATGGCGGGCAAGAGATCGGACGCGGCACCGTCGGCCGGGCCGTGATCAGCGTCGGCAAGTTCGTCGAAAGAATAAAGAATGAAGACCAGCGCCCGATGAAGTCTTGACTTCAGCGACCTATGACAGATCTCGACCAAGCCCACAAAGCGGCCTCATTTCGCGCCATGCATTCGGGCAAGCGCGTGCTGCTGCTTCCGAACGCCTGGGATGTTGCCAGCGCATGTATCATCGAGGAAGCCGGCTTCGCGGCGATCGCGACCACCAGCGCCGGCATCGCGTTTTCGCTCGGCTATCCCGACGGACAAGAAATTCCAAAAGATGAAATGCTGGCGGCGGTGGCTCGCATCGCCAAAGGGGTGAAGGTTCCCGTAACCGCCGACGTTGAGTCGGGATACGGAAACCGGCCCGAGGATGCAGCCAAAACCGCTCGCGCCGTGATGGTGGCAGGCGCCGTGGGCATGAACCTCGAGGACGCGACCGGAGAGGCCAGTCACCCCCTCGCCGAGTTGTCGCTGCAGCTCGAAAAGATCCAAGCAGTGCGGGAGACAACCACGAACCTGAAAGTGCCGCTGGTGCTGAATGCCCGCACCGACGTTTACCTGTTACAGATTGGCGATCCGGCTACGCGTTACCACGAGACCCTGCGTCGTCTGACGGCTTTCCGTGACGCGGGCGCCGATTGTGTTTTCGTCCCGGGCTTGCGTGATCCGGCGACGATCGGCCGCCTCATCGCTGAGCTGAAATGCCCGCTGAACATCCTGGCGGTGCCGGGTTCGGCGTCGGTGCCCGAGTTGACCAAGCTGGGTGTGGCACGCATCAGCTTGGGATCCGGCCCGATGCGAGCGTCGCTCGGCCTGCTTCGTCGCCTTGCCGCGGAGCTGAAAACAGCCGGTACATACACGGCAATGGAAGATGCCCCCCTCCATGCCGAGATGAATACGCTCATGCATGCAAGCCGAAACCCGGAATCGAAAATCTAAAATCTGCAATCTAAAATCCAAAGTCTGAGAACTGAGAGCTCCCATACTCATCGGCGTCATCTCCGACACTCACGGCCGGCTTCGTCCCGAAGCGCTCCAAGCCTTGCACGGGTCTCAGCACATCATCCACGCTGGCGACATCGGCGATCCAGAGATTCTCGAGAAACTTCGAACCATCGCGCCCCTGACCGCCATCCGCGGCAATATCGACAAAGCGCCTTGGTGCCGCAAACTAGCACTAGCGAAGACCGAAATCGTCGAAGTCGCCGGCATCTCCATCTACCTGCTGCACGATCTCTCACAACTCGACCTGCAGCCGGAAGCCGCCGGATGCAAAGTTGTGATCTACGGCCATAGCCACGTTCCCAAGCAGGAAACCCGCAACGGGGTGCTCTACTTCAATCCCGGCAGCGCAGGCCCGCGCCGCTTCAAATTACCGGTCACCGTTGGAAGGCTGATCGTGGAGGCCGAAAGTGTCCGCGGAGAGATCATCCCGATTCTAGATTGAAGATTTCTGATTTCAGATTTGAAAGGCCTTGGGTGGTGGCCGCCGGCCGACGGAATGGTGATTGCTGAATGCCCCCCATTGCTACAATCCCAAACAGTGTCCATCGAATTCCACAGCGACCGGACCGCCGGCAAGGCGCGCCGCGGGCGCCTCCTCACGCCGCATGCCGCAATCGAGACGCCGGTATTCATGCCTGTGGGAACGCTGGCTTCGGTGAAAGGCGTGCCTCAGGACACACTGGAGGAACTGGGCGCAGACATTATTCTTGGCAATACCTATCACCTCTATTTGCGGCCTGGCATCGAGACCGTGCGAAAGTTGGGCGGGCTGCATGGGTTCATGGCTTGGCGCCGGGCGATCCTCACTGACTCCGGCGGATTTCAAGTTTTCAGTCTGAACCAATTGCGCAAGGTCAACGAAGAAGGTGTGACCTTTCGGTCGCACCTGGATGGCTCTTCGCATTTCTTCAGCCCCGAGAGCTCGATGGAAGCTCAAATCGGACTGGGCGCCGACATCATCATGGCGTTTGACGAATGTACTGAGTTTCCCGTGGATCGTACCCGCGCCCGAACGTCGATGGAAATGACCGCCCGCTGGGCCGCTCGCAGCAAGAAATATTTTGAAGAGCACAAACATGAAGTTCCCTGGAAGGCAGTTTCGAGTTTCCAGTCTCCAGTTTCGAGCGGCACTGATGCTCGAAACATTCAACCTAAAACTGAAAGCTCCGCGAGCGGAGGCGCCCGGGCTACTCAAGCCCTGTTCGGCATCGTCCAGGGTGGCATGGATCGCGAACTGCGAAAAGAATCCGCCGAACGCACCCTCGAAATCGGCTTTCCCGGTTACGCCATCGGTGGCCTGAGCGTGGGCGAACCACGCCACCTGACCCGCGAGATTGTCGAGTCCACACTCGAACATCTACCCTCCGACAAGCCGCGTTATTTGATGGGAGTGGGCACTCCCGAAGAGATTGTCGAGTACGCCAGCCTGGGCGTCGACATGATGGATTGCGTCCTTCCGACCCGCGCGGCGCGGCACGGGCTCCTGTTTACCTCGGAAGGGAAAGTCTCGATTAAGCAGGCGCGCTACGCTCAGGATCCAGCGCCGGTTGACCCCAACTGCGGCTGTCGGGTGTGCCAGCGCTACTCGCGGGCCTATCTTCGTCACCTTTATGCATCGAACGAAGTGCTGGCACAGGTCTTGAACACCGTCCACAACCTGAGTTTCTACCTTGACACTATGCAGCGGGTACGGCATTCTATCTCACTTGGGGTAGAATCCCGTTTTCTCTCTAGTGTCTGGTCGCGACCGAAACCGTAGACCTCCCCGGATTCAAGCCCTGAAAGCTGAAAGAACCCGGCCGAAGTAGATCTAACCCCGTGGTGACATAACAGCTCCCGCGGCGCTTATGGGCGCGGCGGTTTTTCGCGATTACATACGCTCAGACATTCATATGCAATTTTTATTGGCGGTGCAGTTCGGCGGTGGCGGCGGTATGGGGTGGCTCGGTATGGCGCCCCTCATCTTCATTTTCGCCATTTTTTATTTTCTTTTGATTTTGCCCCAGCAGCGGCGCCAGAAAAAGTGGCAGGCCATGCTGGATCAGCTGAAGACCGGCGACCGGGTGACAACCAGCGGGGGCCTGCGGGGTACGATCATGGCTCTCAAGGATGACAGCGTGCATCTGCGCGTTCCTCCGAATAATCTCGTTCTGGAAGTGACCAAGGCCTCCGTTCTGCAGGTGACCACGACCGAGGACGAATCCAAGACCAAGTAACTTTCCGGTTTCGAGTTTCGCGGATGCAGCGCATTGGGATTCTCGAAGCTGGAAACCTGAAACTCGAAACTCGAACTCGAAACTCGAAACTCGAAACTAAAGAACGTTTTTCATTATGAACAAGAATTTTCTTATCAAACTGGGACTTATCCTTGCCACGGTGCTTTTTTTCCTCTTCGGAATGTTCGGCATTCCAAAGAATCTTTCTGGCCAGGGGCTAGTTACGGCGCTGGCTGATCACATCCACCTGGGGCTCGATTTAAAGGGTGGAATGCACCTGATTCTGCAGGTGCAGGTCAATGATGCAGTGAATGTCGTCGCTCAGAACGCCATCGAAGTCCTGAAAGAACAGTTGCGCACCCGGAAGATCGACTACACCGATGTTTCCCAGTCCGACGGGCAGAATCATCCTGACCAGATCGTAGTGAAAGGTTTGCCGCCCGGTGCGCGCGGAGACTTGCTGAGCATTGTGCATGACCGGCTGCCCGATTACGACGTGAATGGTGGACCCGACAACTCCTGGAATCTGGCGATGAAGCCTTCGAACCTGGCGGAGTTGAAGAACAAAGCGGTCACCCAGGCCATCGATACCATCCGCAATCGCATTGACGCCCTCGGCGTCAGCGAACCTACGATTGAACAGCATGGACTCGGGGACTACCAGATTCTCGTGCAGCTTCCGGGTATCGATGATTCCGGGCGCGTCAAAGACATCATGCAGTCCACCGCGATGCTTGAAATCAAGCAGATGACCGCTGGACCATACCCCAGCGAGCAGGCTGCCCTGCAGGACAAGAACGGAATCATTCCGGCAGATTCGATGCTGCTGCCGGGCCAGTGCGCCAATGGGCCCGAGCAGACCTGGTGTTTCGTGTCGCGCGTCTCCGCAGTCAGCGGCAAAGATCTGCGGGACGCTCAGGCCAGCACCGACCAGAACGGCCAGCCGAGCGTGACCTTTTCCCTTACCGGTGAGGGTGGGCAGAGGTTTTACAGCTTTACTTCCAATCACGTGGGGGACAATCTCGCAGTGGTCCTCGACAATAAAGTGCAGGAAGTTGCCAGCATCAAGGAACCGATCCGGGATCAGGGGTCAATCAGCGGTGGCCACATGAGCGACCAGGCTGCCAAAGATCTTTCCATGGTCTTACGCTCAGGCGCCCTGCCGGCCAGCATCAAATATCTCCAGGAGGAAACGGTGGGACCTTCGCTGGGTGCGGATTCCATTCGCTCCGGCATAACCGCGGCCATGATCGGCATGGTCGCCGTGCTCATTTTCATGCTGGTTTACTATCGTGGGGCGGGTATTAACGCCGACGTAGCACTCATCATGAACCTGATCATTTTGCTTGGGTTCCTGGGGTGGTCCACCATTGCAGGGGTTAACGTCGCGCTGACTTTACCCGGAATCGCTGGCGTGATTCTAACCGTTGGCATGGGGGTGGATTCGAATGTTCTGATCTTCGAGCGTATTCGCGAAGAGCTGCGCAACGGCAAGACGCCGCCCTCGGCGGTCGATCAGGGTTTCAGCCACGCCTGGATCACGATCGTCGACACGCACGTTACGACGATCGTTTCTGCCGCGATTTTATTCATTTTTGGTACCGGTCCGGTGAAGGGTTTCGCAACTACGCTCACGTTCGGCCTGTTGGCGAACTTGTTCACCGCCGTCTTCGTGTCGCGTTTCATCTTCGACTGGGTGCTCAGCCGTAAACAACGCGGCGAAGCGCTCAGCATTTAAGGAATTCGAAATCTTGGTAACTGATAGACAGATAAGGGGCTAGACAAAACCCGTGGAGTTCTTTCGCAATACAAACATCGATTTTCTTGGGAAAAAGTGGTATTTTCTCGCCTTTTCACTCGTATTTAGTGTCGCTGGCCTGCTTTCCATATTGTTCTGGCACCACATTCCGTGGGGCGTAGATTTCCGTGGCGGAACCCTGGTAACTGTGAAGTTCAACCATACTCCTGACGAGAATGCAATCCGCTCGTCACTCGATCGCGCCGGTTTGCACAACTTTAAGCTTCAGCGCTACGGCGTGGCTAGCAACAACGAGGAACTGATCGACCTGGATGTGCGCGAGACCAGTGAGCAGGCCCTCGACCAAGGCAAATTGAAGATCATCCAAGCGCTCGAGAGCCATGCTCCAGCGGGCAAGATTGACCTCAACAATGCCAGTGTGCTGACCATCAAGAATTACCTGATGGACAAGGATCCTCTGCATGTGGGTCCCGATGATCAGAAATACGGCGCCCAGGCGCAGGCGATCGTCGATTATCGAAATAAGGCCCTCGGCGGCGTGCTGAACTCACCCGACCAGTTGCAAAACGCCACCGGCGTTGACCCCCAGGCTGTGGCCTCGCTTCCTGATGGCGTTTACGTTTCAGACTTCGCCGTACGCGACGTCCAAATCATCGGTCCTCAGGTCGGCAGCCAATTGCGCACGCAAGCCGGCCTGGCCACTCTCTACTCTCTGCTGGGGATGCTGGTTTACCTGGGCTTCCGTTTTGAATGGATTTACGGCGTCGCGGCCGTGATTACGGTGTTTCACGACACCCTGATCACAGTGGGGGCATTTTCCCTCCTCAAAGTCGACATCACCCTGACCGTGATCGCTGCCATTCTTACGCTGATTGGTTACTCCAATAACGACACCATCGTGGTGTTTGACCGAATCCGCGAAAACATCAAACTCATGCGGCGCGAGAAGTTGTCCGACATCGTCAATCGCAGCATCAATCAGACTCTAAGCAGAACGATCTTGACAGCGGGCCTTACCTTCCTTACCGTACTCGCACTCCTTTTGTTCGGTGGCGAGGTACTGTTTGGATTCAGCCTCGCGCTGGTGATTGGCATCTTAATCGGAACCTATTCGTCGATTGCGATTGCAGCCCCGATCCTGGTTGCCTATCAGGATTGGCGGATTGAAAAAGGCAAGCGTCCGGTCGCCATGCCGGGTCGTTCTCGGTAAGTTACCCGATGGCGCGCTGTTAACGTTTGCGTTAGCCCTGGTTACGTGGGGAGTTAGAGGGATTTGCCGGCTGGCATTTCGGGCCGAATTCGCCTACTATGCCCGTCGAGCAAATCTGGGAGCAAAGGGGAATCTGTCGGTGTCTAACTATCCGTAGGGTCGAAGAAGTTATTGGGGAGAATCACAATGTTTGAAGACAGTCTTATCGAATCCGGCGGCAGACTAAAAACCAAGCGCGGATGGACGTCGATCGTCTCGTTCGCCATCCAGATGGGCATCATCGGCGTCATGGTTTTGATCCCGCTGATTTTCACCGAAGCCTTGCCTAAGGGGCAAATGATGTTTCTTCTGGTGGCCCCCCCGCCGCCGCCACCGCCTCCTCCGCCAGCCGCTGCGGTCGTGCAGCACGTTCAAAAGGTTCAGACCGACATCGTCAACGGTGAATTGCGAACGCCTACTAAGATTCCCCAGAAAGTAAAAATGATTCAGGAAGACGAAGCTCCTCCGCCGTCCATGGCTGCGGCGGGCGTGGTGGGAGGCGTGCCGGGAGGCGTCCCGGGCGGATCGATGGGAGGGGTGATTGGCAGCGTTCTCAGCTCCACGCCCGTTGCCGTGCCGAAGATCGCCACTCCGACTCGCGTTCGCGTTTCATCCGGCGTATCCTCGGGACTTCTGATCCGCAAGGTCAGCCCGACCTATCCGCCGCTGGCCCGCCAGGCGCGCATTCAAGGCACCGTGGTTCTGCAGGCTCAGATCAGCAAGGATGGCAGCATCCAGAACCTGCAGTTGATCAGCGGACATCCGATGCTGGCTCCGGCCGCGATCGAAGCCGTCAAGCAGTGGAAGTACAAGCCCTACCTGCTCAACGGAGAACCGGTCGAGGTCGAGACCCAGGTACAGGTCAACTTCACCCTCGCCGGGGGCTAGACTCCCGAGCGTTGGCGCAGTTCGAGTTTTTTGGTAGAAGTGTGAGTCAGCCTCCCGTTTCCACCCAACCTGGTGGCCGGGAGGGGCTTTCAGAGGCCCGGACACGGTTGCCCGCCTGCGATTTTTATCGGTAGGGCGACCGAATCCGTGAATGTACGGCGAAAATCGTACGTCCCGCAGCCCATTCGAATTCTGGCCAGCGGTTGGCACCGCAAAGCGCATCACAGTGTCCAAGTTCAGTAAAGAGTTCCGAGGAGGGAAAGCAACTCATGTTCGCAACTCATGTAGCAGCTAGTCTCAGTCACGTTACCGCCCTCGCCACCTGGATGGTCCAGGAAGGCGGCGGTGCCATCGCGACCGATCCGTTGGGCCTTTGGAAGGCTATGGGCTGGGTCGCCCGAACCGTGGTCATCATCCTGTTCATCATGTCGGGTTGGTCCATCGGCGTGATGATCGATCGCTGGATGGCCTACAGCGCAGCCCGCAAACAGTCGCGCGCCTTTGCTCCCGCGGTTGCCGGAGCTCTGCGCGATGGCCGCATCGACGAAGCCATTAAGGTCGCCGAGCGCAACAAGAAGAGCCATCTGGCCAAGGTTGTCACTGCCGGCCTCATGGAGTTCAAGGCTCACCAGGATAGCCCCGGCGCCATCCCTGGAGAAACCATCGAAGCCTCCAAGCGCGCTCTGGAACGCACCGAAGCCATCGTCCACGCCGAATTGAAGCGCGGATTGGGTGGTCTCGCCACCATCGGTTCCACCGCCCCCTTCGTGGGACTGTTCGGAACGGTGATGGGCATTCTGAATGCTTTCATCGGCATCAACAACTCCAAGGCCACCGGTCTGGCAGCAGTCGCCGGCGGTATCGCGGAAGCGCTGGTTACGACGGCCATCGGGCTGCTCGTCGCCATCCCAGCCGTCATGATGTTCAACTACCTTACCGGTCGCGTGGAAGCGTTCGACGTTGAGATGGACAATTCGTCCAGCGAACTGATCGACTACTTCCTGAAGAAGCGCGGCGATATTCGCCGGTAAGCACGGCTCGGTCTGGTCCGCTTGAGTTGCGGGTCCGGCGCTGGAGCTTTCCGGCGCCGGGCTTTCCCAACTTCAGAGCGGAGGGCTTTTCAGCACCGGACCGCGGCGGAAGTACTGGAGATACCTGGTTATGGCACTCGCGAAACGCAACGAAGGAGCGAAGGTCAGCTCGGACATCAACGTCACGCCCATGGTGGACGTGATGCTGGTTCTGCTGATCATCTTCATGGTGGTCACGCCCATGCTGCAAAAAGGTATCAGCGTGGACATGGCCTCGGTCAACAACCCGGAACAGATGCCGGATGCGGACAAGGAAGACGCACTGCTGGTCTCCATTACTCGGGATGGCAAGGTCTATTTCGGCAGCGAGCAGATTCAGGTCGACAACCTCACCGGCAAAGTCAAAGATCGTCTCGCCAACAAGCAGGATAAGCGCGTTTACGTGAAGGCCGACATGCGCACACGGTTTGGCGGCGTCGTGCAGGTTGTGGACAGCGTTCGGGCCGCCGGGGTCGATGACCTTGGCTTGCTTACCGATCAGAGGAAATCAGCTCCAAGCGCCCCGCCAGCTCCGGCTACGGCAGGGCAATAGAGGAGAACGACCATGGGAATGGCAGTTGGCCCGAGCGGAGGCCAAAATGCAAACATGAACGTCACCCCGCTCATTGACGTTCTACTGGTACTGTTGATCATCTTTATGGTGATCTCACCCGTCACCCCCAAAGGCTTGGACGCGCTCGTTCCGCAGCCGCCACCGCCCAACGCGCCCAAAAACGTGAATCCCGACCGCACCATCGTCGTGCAGTTGATCGACCGAGGCGCCGGCTCGGAACCGGGCGTGAAGATTAATAACGAGGACGCGACCTGGGACAACTTGCAGGGGCGCCTGACCGATATCTACAAGCAGCGTGCGGAAAAGGTCATGTTCGTGAAGGGCGATGATGCCATCCCTTTCGCCAACGTCGCCAACGTGATTGATCTTGCCCACGCCGCAGGAGTGGACAAGGTCGGTCTGATTACTGCGAAGATCGAAGCGGGCAGCTGAGATGCCCGTCGCGTAAGACTGGAGTTGCGAATTTCGTATCGGCCCACTGCACGGGAGCGGAGGGCTCCCGTGCTGCCGCGGCCCGCGCTTTCATACCGCGCTTGTCAAATCGATGTCTCTGGGCCTAGGATGCTCTGTCGAGGGAGACTTATACCGCAATGAATAAGAACCTAAATCTAATCACGCTGGCGGCGATCATGCTGGCGCTCGTGCCCTCTTTGGGATGTAACAAGCTGCGCGCTCGCGACCAGCTCAATAAGGGCGTGGAATCGTACAAGAACAACCATTACGAGCAGGCCATCGACCACTTTCAACAGGCGGTGCAACTCGATCCCGGCCTGATCAACGCTCGTATGTATCTGGCCACAGCGTTTGTGTCGCAATACATTCCCGGTGTCGATTCGCCGGACAATCTGCGCACCGCCCAGCAGGCCATCGACGAATATCAGAGAGTCATTGACGCCAATCCTTCTCGCGATCAGAAAGTCAACGCCGCGAAAGGCATCGCCTATCTCTACCTCAACGAGAAGAAGTGGGACGATGCCAAGAAATATTACCGCATGGCGTCTGAGCTCGACCCCAACGATCCCGAGCCTTATTACTCGGTCGGCGTCATCGATTGGACGGCTGCCTACCAGCCGCGCATGGAGAAACGCGCCGCGCTCGGCATGAAGCCGGAAGAGAATCTGAATCCCAAAGACAAAGATCAGAAAAAAGTTTGCGGCGAACTGAAGACCAAGAATACTCCCTACATTCAGGAAGGCATTGACAGCCTTAACAAGGCCATTCAGATCCGACCCGACTACGACGACGCAATGGCCTACCTCAACTTGATGTATCGCGAAAAGGGCGACGTGGAATGCGATGATCTGGCAGGCCGCGCAGAAGATCTCAAAACAGCCGACCACTGGGTCGACGAAACCCTGCGAGTGAAGAAAGCTAAAGCCGAAAAAGCGGCTCAAAATTCTGCGGGTGGAATCACGGTCGATCAACCGAAATAAGCGCACTTCGTTCCGATGAGTTCGAGCCTCCTTCGGCCGAAGGAGGCTTTTTCATTTCCGTCGGTAGAGACCTAGGTTGCTCGGTCTTGTTTCCGCTACCCGACATTCAAAGGGAACCCACAGCCGGCTGCTACTGCTGGCTGTAGAGTCGCACTTCGACTTTCGTGAACTGCCAGCGCCGCACCTTGGGGAACGATTCCGACATAACTTTCGTCAGCATGGCGGTTGTAGGATCAGGATTCTCCGCGGATCCGTTGTTCATCAGCATGATCCATACTCGAGGATAGCTGGCGCCGATAGCGCCCAGGAAGTCGGCAGTGGGCTTGCCCGTGAAGTCGCGATAGTCGAGGCCGGCTCCGTGGTAAGGAAAGACAATCTTCGGTCCCAGTTGACCGGTGTAGGCTCGACTGGCCGTGTTCTCTCCCGCGCGCAGGGATCGGAAAAATTCATAGGCAATGCGGGTGTCCGCAATATGGAAGATCACCCCGTCCTGCGGGTCGGCATGGTCGAGAATGAAACCTGTCGCCGCACCCGAGGCGTCCCGTTCGTGGTCGAAGTCATGCCCGTAGACGAAAACAATTCCCTCGAAGCTCAGCAAAAGGATTCCAACCAGGGCAGGCCCGAGCAGCCACCATTTGGGCAGTCGCGCCAGCCCCATCGCCACCAGGATGAGCAGCGCCGGCAAGCAGAAGATCATGTAGCGCCCGAGAAAGACAGGGCGGGCGAACGACAGCAGCACCGTCAACAACACTGGAAAGAACAGCCAGATCAACAAGAACTGGAGCCGCCACACCTCCCAGGTCTGGCCGCGTGCAAAAAGCCGTCTGCCGGTCGGGACGACGGCAGCGACGCAGGCTGCGGCAAACAGCGCCAGAAGAATCCAACTCTCGCTCCCGGCCAGGTGCTCGAAGAATTCGAGGACATCGGCCACGCCCGGGCGTTTGATCCAACGGATCGGTCCGGCTCCGGTCTTGCCCACAAAGATAAGCAGGGGTAAGACCACGCAGCCGATCGTGATCCAGGCGCGACGCATCTGCGGAGGCAGGGCCATGGGCCGATCCTCTCGAATCTGCGCAGAGCTAAGCAGGCGAACTGCGATCCAGTGTGCCGCCAGCAGCAGCAGCGCGTAAAGGTGGGCGTAGACCGCCAAGATGCTGACTATTACATAGCCGAGCCAGTACCGCCGTGCTCGTTCCCGCAGGACAGCGATGAGGAGACCCGATGACAGCGTCGCCAGCAGCAGAAAAAGCGCGTAGCTGCGCGCCTCCTGCGCGTAACGCACGTCGTAGGCATTCAACGTGAACAACGCGACTGCGATCCACGCGACGCGCCGGTCATAGAGCAGCTGGGCTAGCCAATAAATCGCCGGCAGGGTGGCTGCGGCAAACACCACCGAAAGACTGCGAATGAAAAACTCGCTTTGCCCAAAATGCAGCCACCCCCGCAGAAGCAGGTAGTACAACGACATATTGGCTTCGCGCCACCACAGCAGTCGTAGAAAGTTACCCCAGCCAATTCGCGCGACTTCCACGCTGAAACACTCATCAAACCAAAAGGGCTTGCGGGCGAGGTAAAAAAGCCGAACCGCGACTCCCGTAAAGAGAAGCAGAACAAGGAACAGCCAGCGGACTCCGCGCATCGAGGGGGGGGACGGGGAAGGGTTCGCGCTAGGGTTCTCCGCGGCTTCGGGGGGCGGTATGCTGGAAGTTGGAAGGCGGTTCAATTCCAGATGATACTATGCTAGAAAATCCTTCAGTTTGCGTATTTTCGGACAAGGCGCTGATCCGCGGCGGAACCGGGAGTGGGGCGTTCGAAACCGAGATCGAAGATCTAGTCTGCGCGACAACCGATCAGGCATGAGTATGGCGTCCCTGGAAACCCTAACGCGGCACGACGCGGCGATAAACAATCGCTGGAGGGGATACGTCTCCGTCATCGTGCCGGTTTACAACGAGGCTACGCACTTGGAGGAACTGTTGCAGGCCATCCAGGCCTCGCCGGTAAGAAAAGAAATCATTATCGTCGACGACGGCTCGACCGATGGCACCCGCGAGAAATTGCAGGCTATTCCGCAAATCGACGACATCACCGTCGTATTCCATGACAAGAACTATGGCAAGGGAGCGGCGATTCGCACCGCTCTTGCCTATGCCCGCGGCGAATATGTGCTGATCCAGGATTCCGATCTCGAATACGATCCTCAGGACTATCCTCGGCTGCTGCTGCCTCTCGAAGAAGGCAAAGCGAACGTCGTCTACGGCGTGCGCCCCGACCGTCCTCAGCGCGGCCTGCGCTTCTTTCTCGGAGCTAAGTTACTGACCCACCTCACCAATCTGCTGTACGGTGCCGGCATTCACGACGAAGCCACCTGCTACAAAGTCGTTCGCCGCTCGCTGCTGGCGCAGTTCGAGCTGCGATGCCGTCGATTTGAGTTCTGCCCGGAGGTGACGGCGAAGTTGTGCCGCATGGGCGAGAAGATTGCCGAAGTTCCTATCTCCTACAAACCTCGTTCAGCCGTTGAAGGGAAAAAGATCCGCCATTCCGATGGATGGCTCGCGATCTGGACCTTGATCCGCCACCGGTTCAGTCGTCGCGCCAGTTGGCTGAGATCAGACCGCGAATCAGCCGCGCCCCAACTCCCCTTTGCCGTAAGTTCTTCGCGCACGCCATTGAAGTAAATTCGAGAAAATGTCGGGTGTCCGCGGATAGGCTCCGGGGGCCCCAACCTAGCCGCGTCTTTTTGCGGCTAGGATGAGGACTTTGACTCTCTGATTTTCGTCGGCTCCTGAAAATACACAACGACCTCGTGACATCTGACCTTGCGCCGGAAACAATAATTTACAGACACATACCCACCCAGACCGCATCCCCGGTGCTGTCTGTGTCCTCTGGGGTGCGTTTGCTCTTGGTGAAATCCGCCATGCCGACAAGCAACAGCTTTTCTTGGCACCGTTCGCGGTAAAGGTGTTTGAGCCGGGAATCTCCTGTAGAATCTTGAGTTCGCCGAGCGGCAATCCCGCTCAAGAAAATGTTCAAGAAAATTCTCATCGCGAATCGCGGCGAGATCGCCGTGCGGGTCATTCGTGCCTGCCACGAAATGGGAATCGCCGCCGTTGCCGTCTACTCTGAGGTAGATCGCGCCGCCCTCCACGTCCGCAAAGCCGACGAGGCGTATCCCATCGGCGCGCCCGCCGCCTCCGAGTCCTATCTCAATATTCAAAAACTTCTGGACGTGGCCGCGCGATCCGGAGCAGACGCGATCCATCCTGGATACGGATTTCTCTCCGAGAATGCGAAGTTCGCCCGCGCGTGCGTCGAGGCTGGGGTGAAATTCATCGGCCCCACGGCCGCCGCCATGGACGCCATGGGATCGAAGACCCGCGCCCGCCAAGCCATGGAACGCGCAGGCGTTCCTTTTGTGCCCGGCACATCGCGAGGCCTCGAGTCCTTCGAGCAGGCACAGGAAGTGGCCGCACGCATCGGTTATCCTGTCATGCTGAAAGCCGCCGCAGGCGGTGGTGGCAAAGGCATGCGTCTTGTCCACACCTCCGACGACCTCAAGTCGTCGCTCGAAGGCGCGCGCAGCGAGGCGGAGAGGTCGTTTGGCGATCGCGAAGTTTATATCGAAAAAGCGATCATCAACCCTCGTCACATTGAGATGCAGGTGCTGGCCGATGAGCAGGGCAACATCGTCTACCGGGGCGAACGAGAGTGCTCGCTGCAGCGCCGCCATCAGAAGGTCATGGAAGAAGCACCTTCACCGATCGTCGACGCCGAGATGCGGCGCACGATGGGCGAGGTTGCGGTTCGCGTTGCCCAGGCTGCTGGATACACCAATGCCGGGACCGTCGAGTTTCTCGTGGACCAGCAGAAGAATTTCTTCTTCCTGGAGATGAACACGCGCTTGCAGGTGGAGCATCCGGTGACCGAGTTGACCACCGGACTCGACCTGGTGCACCTGCAGATTCGTATTGCGGCAGGAGAGCGCCTGCCTTTCACGCAAAACGAGGTCAAGATTCGAGGACACGCCATCGAGTGCCGCATTTACGCCGAAGATCCAGACAACAATTATTTTCCCAGTCCGGGCAAGATCACGCTGCTGCTCGCGCCGTCGGGCCCAGGCATTCGTCGCGACAGCGGTATGTACGAAGGCTGGACTGTGCCCATGGACTACGATCCGCTGCTCGCCAAACTGATTGGCTACGGCACCGATCGCGACCAGGCAATCGGCCGATTGAGGCGCGCTCTGAACGAATATTTTGTGGGCGGAATCAAGACGAACATTTCGTTGTTTCGCCGCATTCTGACTGATCCGGACTTTCGGGCCGCCAAAATGGATACCGGGTTTCTCGATCGCCTTCTCCAGCAGAAGGGGAGCGAAGCTCTGTCGGATCCGAAGGCGACTGCGGTTGCGGTGATTGCCGCCGGAATCTTTGCTACCCTGGGTCCTGCCGCCGCTGGAACAGGCGAACGCGCCGTCACTGGAGATGCTCGGAACAGCAATCAGAGCGCGGTCTCCAACTGGAAAATTGCAGCTCATAAAGAGGCGACGCGATGAAGGAATTGCCGCCTCGACTCGAGGCGGTTGCTCCAGTCTGGGCTCTCCAGGGGGGCAACTGGCGAATTGCAGCCTGCAACTGCTTCTCATGACTTACGACATCATCATCGATGGCAAGAGCTACCGGCTCGACCTCAGTCGAGCCGAAGGCCGTTGGTCGTGCCGGCTCGATGGACGCGAAGTCGAAGTCGACGCTGTGCTCGCGCGGCCCGATGTGCTTTCTCTCCGCATCGGCAACCAGGCTTACGAAGTGAAATGCGAACGCGTCGCCGGCGACATGCACCTCTGGGTCGGCAGCGCCCGCTTTGCAGCGGACGTGCGCGATCCGCGGTCCTTACGCGGTCGCATCCGTGCGCTAGACGATCATGGCCCCAAGAAATTATCAGCTCCCATGCCCGGCAAGATTGTACGTGTGCTGGTGCGCCCGGGAGATGAGGTCGAAGCGGGCGCTGGCGTGGTCGTGGTCGAAGCGATGAAGATGCAGAACGAAATCAAATCCCCGAAGAAGGGAACGATTCAGAAAATCCTAGTCGCAGAAGGCGCAGCGGTAAACGCTGGAGACGTGCTGGCGATTGTGGAGTAACAGGCTTGAGCAACGACCTGGAAGTGTTTTTCTAGGCTATTTTTCCATGCCGTTGCGGTCGAGGACCTTCTTGGCGTAGTAATTCTCGACCTTGGCGGAATCCCGCAGCACCTCGTAGTATGCAGCCTTCAACAACTGCTCGCGGCGATCGTGCAACTGCGAACGGATGGCTTGCTGCACTCGCGGATCGGAGAGTTCTCGCTGCCCGGCGGGTTCTTTCGACAGCAATTTCACGATGCGGAATCCCACAGCCTGCCGGTTCGCGGGATTCACCACGCTGATCGTGGAACTGTATTGGCCCGGCTTGAGCTTCATCACCGCCTCCCGCGTGGCCGGGTCCGTGCCTTTCAGGCCCGACTCGGGGACCGTGCCCAAATCACCCCCGTTACCCGAGGTTTCGGGATCCTC
>CAZILJ010000636.1:0-4650 GCA_964539915.1 uncultured Acidobacteriaceae bacterium
CGATCAGCATCAGCGTGCCATGCCAGGTATTCTTGCTGCGCGCCATGATTTCGGCCGTGCCCAGAATGGCGGCCATGTGTAGATCGTGCCCGCAGGCATGCATGACCGGAACGTCGTGCCCGGCATCGTCTTTCGCCCGCACTTTGCTGGCATAGGGGAGTCCGGTTTTTTCCTCCACCGGAAGCGCATCGAGCTCGGTGCGCAGCAGGATGGTCGGTCCAGATCCGTTCTTGAGGATCGCGACCACTCCGGTGCCGCCGACATGTTCGCTGACCTCATAGCCGGAGGCGCGCCAGCGCTCGGCAAGCTTGGCTGCGGTTTGGGTTTCATGCGCGGAAAGCTCCGGATGCTCATGGACATCCAGGTAGAGCGCGTGAGCGTCGGAATACACGCTTTCGACCTCTTTCGAGGACGGAGTTTGTGCGCCACAAACACCGATGAGCAATGCTAAGGAAAGCAAGAACTTTGACCAGGCCATGGTCCGGGATGATACCTGCCCATTCCAAAGTCTGCAAACTCTCTCGACTTTTACAAAAATTATTTTGGCGCAACAAATTGCCGCGGGCGATCATCCCAGGTAAATAAGAATTCAATTCTCCGCTTGCTTTTTTCCACCGGGTGTACAATCGGCTTAAGAAAGCACTTGGTTGCGCACTTCGTTGGCAATGCCGAGGCGCTATGAACGTTCACGTTAGCTACCGTCTTCATAAGATTCCCGCCGTAGAAAAAGACATTCAACATCAGATCGAAAAACTGCAAAAACGTCTGCAGGTTTTCCGTCCCGAACTGATCCACTTGAAGGGAGTCGTGGAAGAGACCTCTGCGCGGGAGGGAACCAGTGTTTCGTTGAACCTGCGCTTACCCTCGGGCCAAATGGCAGTGCAGGCTTCGGCTGCGACGGCTGCAGCCGCGGTGAAGGGTGCCTTTGAGGATCTGCTTCAGCAGGTCAATAAGCACAAGGAAATCCTGCGCGCCTCGCACAAGTGGCAGCGAGGAAAGCGTGGCAATAGCACTCGGCCCGGAACGACGATGCGCGAGGTTCCCTTCGAACAGACGCTGGCCGCGGTATTTCCGGCAACTATTTCCGAGGATGATGTCCGCTCGTATGTGAACGTCAATTTGGCGCGACTCGATCGTTTTGTCGAGCGTGAAATTTACTTCCGCGAAGCCGAAGAGTCACTCGCCCCAGACACCGTCTCAAAAGAAGAAGTCGTTGACGAAACCATCGCTGCCGCACTCAGCGACGGGCAGGAAAAACCCGAACGTTTGGCCCTGGAGCCCTGGCTGTATCGACTGGCGTTGCGAGCTTTGGACGAACTCTCTCGCGCCGAAGAAAGCAACGGCCATGCCAGGCCTCTGGAAGATTCTGCACGCCGACCGAATGAGAAGGCCAGCGACGAACCGACTTTGCAGTTCCACCAGCCGGACGAATCCATCACCGGCGCGACGGTGATCGCTGATTCGCGGGTGGCCACACCCGAACAGATCCTGGCGTCCGATGAACTATTGCGCCTGATTGCATCGGCGCTGCGCGATCTGGGTTCGGGTCCGCGCGAAGCCTTTATTTTGCACGCCGTAGAAGGCTTCACGGTCCCGGAGATCGTGGCGATTACCGGCCTGCCGGCCGAGAGAGTACTCGCCTTTGTTTCTGCCGCCCGCGACCACTTACGCAAAACGCCAGGACTGGCCAAGCAGTTCACGGGCCGGTTCGTTCCGACCGGCGTCGCTTAATCAATCTTATTTTTTGGGGAGATCATGCATGAGTATTACCCGCGAGCAAATTCGAGAACTAGCTGAATTTCAAGATCCGCAATCCTGTGCCCTTAGTTTTTATTTCCAGCCATCGACGCCGCGCAACAAGGCGCATAAAGAAGATGTGATCCTTATCAAGGACCTGGCCCGCGAGGCCATGCGCAAACTGGAAAGCGAAGAGCGGAAAGCGCTCGCCCGCGCCGACATGGATCGTATCCTGCGCCTTTCGGGGGAATTGCGCAGCAACGGAACCCATGGGAAAGCCGTATTCGCCTGCGCCGCCCGAAACATCTGGCGCGAGTATGATTTGCCTACGACTCTGCCGGCTACGCAGCTGTTTATAGACCGTCAATTCCATTTGAAGCCCCTTGCACATCTTTTGGGCGCATCCCCGTTGCTGGGCGTAGTGCTCGTCGATCGGCATCGGGGACGGATCTTCGACCTTCGCCTGGGCGAGTTAACCGAGCGCGAAGACTTGTTCCATCCCGTGCCTCGCAGAGGCCGCAGTGATGGATTTGCCGGATATGACGGAGGCCACGCACAGCGCCGCGTCGAGGACGAAACCCGCCAGCATTTCAAAAATGTGGCGGAGGCGCTGAAAGCCTTGCTCGAGAAAGGTGTGTTCGAGAGATGGATTCTCGCCTGCCAGGATGCTCACCTGTCGCTGCTCGAGCCCCAGCTTCATTCCTATGTCAGTCAAGCGCTGATCGGTCGCTTTCATGCAGACGTGGGGCACATTACTCACGACGAGATTCGCCAACACGCGCAGCCGATCCTGGAGGGGTGGCAAGGCGATCGCCGCCACCGCTTGGTCGAACAGGTACTGGAACAGGCTCGCAGCAACGGGCGAGGCGTTACTGGACTGCGTCGTGTCCTGCGCTCTCTTGAATTGGGAGAAGTGCAGACTCTTCTGTTGGGGGAAAACCTGCAGGGGCATGCCGTCGAATGTACCGGGTGCGGACACGTCGATGCCCACCTCGTCAGCTCCTGTCCGGCTTGTGGCAGGGCCACGCAAGAGATTGTCGACGTCGGTGAAGCCATTTTGCCTTGGGTGATTCGCCGCGATATTGAAACGTTCTACGTGAAAGATGATCCCGAGTTCGACAAGGTGGGAAATATCGCGGCACTGCTGCGTTTCCGATCGGAGAATGTGCCGCCGATTTCCACTGCTGTTGCAGATCAACTACAGAAGGCAGGCTCGGCCTATCCCGGCCGCTTGCGGAGATTCGCCAGCAGGTGAGTGTGGCGCCGGCATCTTGCCGGCTGTCCCGCGGGCATCTCGCCCGCGGAGGTGGATGTAGTGACCCGCAAAGTTTCTTGGCCGAGGGGCGCGAAGTGATTCGCGCCCTTTTCCTTGCGGCGGATCGACTTCGAGGAAAGTGGACCGCCTTTACTGGCTGAGACTGCGTTCCGGGTGAATCCGGTTTGTAGCCCGTGATATGCTTCCCGGTTCGCCTGCAACGCCACTCGTTATCTTTTTATAAATAATTTTCTTGGCAAGCCGAACATCGATCAGGAGGACTCGTGACATTCTCGCGCCGTGATTTCGTGAAGACATCCGTACTCGGGGCCGTGGCCGCCGGGACAGGTGTGCACGCTGCCATTCCCGAAGTGCTCGCGGAAAATAGCCAGTCGGGCCACGCCTCCCCATCAGAGTCTCCCAAGCGCCCGGTCATCATCTGTGCGCACAACGGCTACGCCTATGTGGAAGCGGCATATGCCTTTCTCAAAGGTGGCGGAGACACGCTAGACGCTGGCGTCCGAGTGGTGAAGGGCCCGGAGGATGATCCAGACGACGACTCGGTTGGCTTGGGAGGTTTGCCCAACGAAGAATGCGTGGTGGAGCTCGACGCTTGCTGTATGCACGGACCGACGCGGCGTGCGGGCTCGGTGGGCGCTGTTCGGAACATCAAAAATGTTTCGATGGTGTCGAAGGCGGTGATGGAGCACACCGGCCATGTCATGCTGGTAGGCGAGGGCGCGGAGCGATTTGCCGTGGCGATGGGTTTCCCGCGCGAGAACCTGCTGACCGATCGCTCCCGCAAAATCTGGCTGCTATGGAAGCAATTCAATTCCGACCGTGATTGGTGGGGACCGGGAATCGCCGATCCGCAATGGCGTCCGCCCGCGCCTGAATCCAAGTCCCAGGCCGATCTTTGGCAGGAACGTCTTCAACAATTGCAGCGCCAGGCCGCTGATCTCGGGATTGAGCCTGAGTTTCAATTGGCGGCTATGCGGCGAGTACTGTTCCCGCCCACGGGCACCATTCACTGCTCAGTCCTGAACGAGAAGGGCGAGATGTCGGGCATCACCACGACCAGCGGCTTGGCCTTCAAACTGCCCGGCCGTTGCGGCGATTCTCCCATTATCGGAGCGGGCTGCTATACCGACCAGGACGTGGGCTCCGCCGGCGCCACCGGAGCCGGGGAAGAAAATATCAAGGTCGCGGGCGCGCACACGATCGTGGAGAACATGCGGCACGGCATGTCTCCACAGGAGGCGGGCATGGATGCGCTCAAACGCATTGTCCGCAACTATAACGGCGATATGAACAAACTCCGCTTCATGGATATGACTTATTACGTTTTGCGCAAAGACGGCGCCTACGCGAGCGTCTGCCTCTGGGAGGGACCTACGTCTGGTCATCCGCATAAGTTCGCGGTCGACGACGGGACCCTGCGCTCTGAGGTTTCGACGCCATTGCTCAAGGGAAACTCGCAGGAATGGCCGCCGTTTCCGCCGATCCCGGAGGATTTAAAGAAAGATTCGGTGTATCTGAAGTAGAAAGACAGAACAATGTCTTCGGTATCCGGTCTTGGATAGGAAGCTTTGGACGCCGGCAGCTTCCTCTGAGGCCTACGCCGAGACCGGCTAGGAGAACCTCACCTTCACATCCGG
>CAZILJ010000637.1:0-4524 GCA_964539915.1 uncultured Acidobacteriaceae bacterium
TATGGATCAAAACGGATTCCCGAGCCTGTTCGCGAACACGTCGATTTCCGGGTCGTTCGTGGATGAATTGCCGGGGCACACTGGAGCTCGCGCGGTTCTTCGTTTGCCGGGCATGTTCCTCACCGACATGTCGGTGGTGAAGACGTTTCCGCTGCCCTGGGAACGTACCCATCTCCAGTTTCGAGCTGAAGCATTCAACGTCTTCAACAACGTGAACTTCTCGAACCCAAGCCTGAGCCTGCAAGCGCCGGGAACCTTTGGCGAGTTTCAGGCCGTTGGGGATCCGCGGGTCATGCAATTCGCGTTACGGTTTGAGTTCTGAGCTGGCCGGAGAAGCTAAAGCCCGACTTTAGGCAAATCCTGGTGGCGACTTATTCCTCACGCAGCAGGATCATCGGATTTACCGACAGCGCGCGTCTGGCTGGAATCCACGTGGCCAACAGCCCCAGCAATGCCATCGCCAACACCACACCCACCAACACCAGCGGGTCGCGAGGAGTTGCTTGATAGACGACAAAGGCCAGTACCCGGCTGGCAAGAATTCCAAGGACTAATCCCGCGGTCGAGCCGACAGCCAGCAGCTTGAATGCGCGTCCTAACGCTGCCTTTAAAACTTCCGTACGCTGCGCGCCGAGAGCTACACGAAGTCCCAATTCCCGCAACCGCTTGCTGACGGAGTACGCTGCCATGCCAAAGATGCCAGTGATCGACAGCATCGCGCCCATCGCCCCGAGCACACCTAGCGATATCGCCGCCACATAGGACGGAAACAGAACTCCACCTATTTCATCGAGGCGCATTTCAATCAGAACAGGCAAGCCCTTATCGATTTGATGCAGCGTATTTCTTATGGCCGTTCCCAGTTGCTCGTGATCGCGACTGGATCGCACTACCAGCCACGTCGAATTGCCGGGCCATTGCTCGATGGGGAGAAACATCGCCGCGTGTGGGTCTTCGGTGAGCCTGCTGTACTTGCCGTCTTGTGCAACTCCAACCACTTCGACTCGAGTTCCGTCCGGCAGCTTGTAATGACTGCCGATTGCATGGGATGGGGAACCAAAGATTCTGCGAGCAAACTCTCGATTTACGACGGCAACGCGCGGCGAATTCATATCGTCGTGCCAGGTAAAATCCCGCCCTGACAGCAACGAAGTACCCTCCGCGCGAAGGTATTCGGGAGATACGTGGAACGTGTAGGCGTCGGATGCGGCATTCGAGGGTCGCAGATCTGTCGTACGGTCAGTGAAAACAATCGAGCTATTCGAGTCATTCAAAAGGAGGCCATCGGTTAATCCAACAGACTCTACGCCAGGAATCGAGGCGACCGCATCGAGCATGCGCTTTTGCATTGCGGGCACTTGATCGCTGCCATAACCAGCCAGGTGCAGGTCGGCGCCTACCAGCATGGAGTTCTGTGGCTCAAACCCGAAGTTGCCGTGCAGCGAGCGCACCAGTCCG
Source organism: uncultured Acidobacteriaceae bacterium (assembly GCA_964539915.1). Classification (GTDB taxonomy): domain Bacteria; phylum Acidobacteriota; class Terriglobia; order Terriglobales; family Acidobacteriaceae; genus Sulfotelmatobacter. The sequence continues at coordinate 1,459 of CAZILJ010000637.1, forward strand.
CGGACCGCCACGATCGAAGAAGTGACCAGCACGGCGCAGAGCGCAATTTGCACCGCCAGTAAAGCGTCGCGGACTGTTATCTTCCGCCCCACTCTAGCGGTTGATCCCCCCTTGACGACTTGCCAGGGATTTGTACGGAGTACTTGGCTCACGGGGGCTGTTCCAAAGAGCAATCCGCTGGCGAACGTGAGCAGAAAAGTTATTCCGTAAACGGTGGCGTCGGGGTTCACAGGCGTATGCACCGGAAAATTCCCGAATGGCTGCCACTCACTTAGCCAGCGCAACAACGCCACGCTAGCCAATAGTCCGACGGCGCCGCCGGCGAGCGAAATCAGCACGGCTTCGGTGAGCAGACCGCGCACGATGCGATGGCGACTGGAGCCGAGAGCGAGGCGCAGGGCGACTTCACGGGAACGGTCAGCAGCGCGCGCGGCAAACAGGCTGCCCAGGTTGGCGCACGCGGCCAACAGAATTAACCCCGCCAGCAACATCAATCCTGCAACAAATGCGTTTACTCCGGGAGCGAACTGATCGCCCAAAAGACCTGGACGTCCCAGCAAAAAACTCATGTGACGTTCGTCTTGGGGATAAGTCTTTTCCAGATAAGAGCCAATCGAGTTCAGATCGGTGGTTGCCTGCGCGCGACCGACTCCCGCCTTTAAGTGTCCGACCGCCATGAAAATCCAACGGCTTGCGCGATCGTTCAGATCGTTTGCCCCGTCCAACTTCTCGTGGTTCACGAGCGGTACAAAGAAGTTGGGGGAGACGAACACTATCGTTCCGCGAAAATCAGGCGGCGCTATGCCGAGAATCGTAAAAGGATGCTTGTTGAGCTGAAGGGTATGGCCCACTTCGCCTGGGTCATCGTGGAAATGGCTATGCCAATATGCGTAGCTCAGTACTATATAAGGAGCGCTGTTCGCGCCATGCTCATCGGAGCCGTGGAAGAAACGGCCGAGATACGGCTGAATCCGGAGTGCGTCAAAGTAATTACCGCTCGCCTCCACGCCCCAGATCAGGGATGGACCGTCGCCCGCGTCCAGTGCTACCTGAGTGATGCCAAAGGCGGTCAGATCATCGAAGCTGCGGTTGCGATCGCGCAGATCGAGATAGTCGGGATACGACTGGCTTGTATCCTTATCGCTTGCTCGTTCGATCACGTAAAGGCTCTGCGCCTCGGGCACATTCAGCGGACGCAGGATCAGTCCGTTCATAACACTGAATACCACGGCGTTTGCGCCAATGGCCAAAGCTAGCGTCGCCGTGGCCGCGATGGTAAAACCGGGAGACTTGTGCATCACGCGAAGAGCGAACCGTACATCCTGCAGCAGCGTATGCATCCGTTGGCCTCCCGGCGGCATGATACCGCACCCCTATAGTGCGATCTGTATCCCGTGCAGAAGCATTTCCAAAGCCAGCCTTTCTGCCGTGCAGCTTCTTGAAAAAGAAGCAGATTGCTCAAATCGGGGAACGTCTTACGGAAGTATGCGTGTCCAGTTTCACCTGTCAGTGTCCATTCGTGAACATGTCAGACCCCAGAGATTTGCTGGAGTCGCCGCCGTGTGTTGGTCGCTGGACTGGTTGCTGCTCGGGGATTCTGGACGAAATGGCTCGAGTTCTTGCCGCTCCTACGCCGTGGCCAGTTCGGCATCTTCGGGTTCGCGGGCAGAGCCGGAGGCGTGTTCCAGGCAGTGGACCAGTCTGGGGATCTGATCCTGGCGGCAAGGCTCCGGGACATTCAGGTCGAGAGCGACACGCGACCCGTCATCGGGGGATTCTTTTGCGAGCACAATCACGCGAGTGCCGAGGTAGAGCGCTTCCTCTGTATTGTGGGTTACGAAGAGCACCGTGACGCCCGTATCCCGCCACAGCTGGCGAATCAGGCGCTGCATGTCTTTGCGGGTGCCGGGATCAAGAGCGCTGAAAGCTTCGTCCATGAGCAAAATTCTTGGATTCGTGACGAGCGCTTGGGCGATGGCTACACGCTGCTGCATACCTCCGGAGAGCTGATAGGGATACTTGCGGGAATCTGCGTCGCGCAGGCCGATGCGATGAATGTAGCGAAGAGCATCCTCGCGGAATTGGCGGCGGCGGCGAAGATATCGCGGCGTAAAGCGAGTGAGCAGATTGAATTCAGTTACTTCGGGACCAAAGGTGATGTTGTCGAGGACGGTTTTGTCTGGAAACAGCGAATACTTTTGCGGCACGTAGCCACGGGTGCGGTCGGGCTGATTGTGCTCTCTGTTGTCGATGAGGACGCGTCCGCTCGTTGGCTTCTCTGCGCCCAAAACTAACTTCAGGAGGGTGGACTTGCCGCATCCGGTCTGGCCGAGCAGGCAGACGAATCCTCCTTCTTCAATGTTGAGATTGATGTTGCTGAGGACGGGGCGCTGCGGCGTGCCGTAAGCGATGGAAAGATTTTGGATTTCAATCAGGGCCATTGGAGTCATGCCTCCTGAAACCACGGATGGAGTTGGCGATTCAGAAGGCGCATCGCGAGATCGACAAGGAACAGCAGTAACGCGACCCAGAGCACGTAGGGGATGATGACGTCCATGCCCATGTGGCGGCGAAGTAGGGCGATGCGGTAAGCCAGGCCATCGGTCGAGGCGATCATTTCCCCGGCGAAGAGAAAGAGCATGACCGCTTTCAGGTTCAGCCGGATGCTGTTCAAGACGCGCGGAGCGATCTGGCGCAAGACCACGCGATAGGCTACATCGAAGTCGCTGGCGCCTAGCGTGAAGGCTTTGACGACCTGTTCGTTGGGCACGCCTTTGGTCAGGTTGAAGGTGTCGAGAATGATCGTGGGAGTTACGCCGATTACGATCAGCATAATCTTCGAAAGTTCGTCGATTCCGAACGCTATAAAGAGGATGGGAAGCAGGGAGAGAGCCACGATCTTGTCGAAGAAAAGTACGAAGCGCAGGAAGAAGACTCCGATGTAAGGGAACAGTCCCATGTGGAGACCGAGGATGACGGCCGGGATCAGCAGAACGATGCTGTAGAAAAAGCGGCGCGAAGTGGCGACGGTGTCTTTCCAGAGCATGCTGGCGAAGAAACGCTGGC
>CAZILJ010000638.1:0-1696 GCA_964539915.1 uncultured Acidobacteriaceae bacterium
GGCAGCGGCGACATCGCCATCAACTCACTTACGCCAGACACCGTACTCACCTTGGCTCGCGATCCGAACCTTCAGGTGGACCGCTCGCCTGGGACAAGGCTAGCCTACCTCGGATTCAACGTGCGCGATCCAATCTTGGAGGACTCGCGGGTGCGGCAGGCGATCGCCTATGCACTCGACCGGCGACCGATGATCGAATATCTGTGGCGCGGCCAGGCGCAACCGGCGCGCAGTATATTGCCGCCGCAGAGCTGGGCCTTTAATGGCAATGTGCCTGCCTACGATCACGATCTTGATAAGGCGAATCATCTGCTCGATGCCGCCGGTTACGCAGTGGTGAATGGCATCCGCTTTCATATCACCATGAAGACTTCGACGGACGAGAACACGCGGCTCATGGTTGCGGTCATGCAGCAGCAGTTGCGCGAGGTTGGGATCGCGCTCGATATCCGGAGCTTCGAGTTCGCCACTTTTTTTGCCGACGTGCAGCACGGCGCGTTTCAGATGTATGGGCTGCGCTGGATCGGGGGCAATGAAGATCCCGACATCTTCGAGTATGCGTTCGACTCGGCGAAATTTCCGCCGAATGGGGCCAACCGGGTCTACTATTCGAATCCCAAGGTAGACGCTCTCATCGACAAGGCCCGACGGGAGATCGATCCCCGGCTGCGCAAGCCGCTGTACGACGAGGTGCAACGCATCGTGGCGGATGATCTTCCATACATTAATCTCTGGTATCTGGACAACGTTCTGGTGCATACGCGCCGGGTTCGAAATCTGAAACTGAACCCTGCCGGCAACTATGACTTCTTACGGACGGCAGAGTTGGTAAGTCCGTAGTTTCTTCTTCAAGCGCATCGCCAAAGAAGCGGCGCGTTACTCTGCCCACTTCCCAGTCTGCCAGTTCTCGCGTGTTACCATCGAATTTTGGACTCGGCGGCGGGACCCCGGCGCTACTATGCGGATTCTCTTTATTGGCGACATCTTCGGACGGCCGGGACGGAATATTGTCAAAGACAGGCTGCCGGGAATCGTTCGCGATCACGCCATCAACCTGATCATTGCCAATGGCGAGAATTCGGCGGCTGGCTTTGGCATTACTCCGGCTCTGGCAGAAGAACTTTTTGAATTGAACATTGACGTCATCACCACCGGAAACCACGTCTGGGACAAGCGCGAGATCGTCGACTATTTTCAAATGGTGGAGGGCAACGGGCACGGGCCGGCGCGGAGGGTGCTGCGTCCAGCGAATTTTCCCGCGGACATGCCGGGGTCGGGCGTGTATGAGGGGATCAAGGGCAAAACTCCATACGCGGTGATCAACCTGCAGGGGCGCGTGTTCATGGCCTCGAATGACGATCCCTTTCGCACGGCGGACCGCCTGCTGTCGACGATCAAGGCCAAAGTGATTCTGGTGGATATTCACGCTGAGGCAACCTCGGAAAAGATTTCTCTGGGATGGTATCTGGACGGGCGGGTTACGGCGGTGGTGGGCACGCATACCCATGTGCCGACCGCGGACGAGCGGGTTCTGCCGAACGGAACCGCCTATGTCACTGATGTCGGCATGACCGGGCCTTACGACGGAGTGATTGGGGTGAAGAAGGAGCTGGTGGTGGGCAAGTTTCTGAACGGAATGCCGGTTCGGTTCGAGCCTGCTACAGGCGACGCGCGGCTGTGTGCGGTGGTGATTGAG
>CAZILJ010000639.1:0-3405 GCA_964539915.1 uncultured Acidobacteriaceae bacterium
GATGGGTCTGAACCGCGCTGCGCCGGTTTACCCTGTCCAAATCCCTTCTCGGCCTGCTGGAGCTGCCGGCTCAGATTGTCGAGTCCCTGGGCGATCTCGCTTTCAGTACCGTTTGAATTCGGATTGATTCCACGTCGCAACCAGTCCGCCGTTCTTTGCACATGATTGTCGAGATCGGATTCATCCATCCCAGTGAGGGCATCGCGCAGCTTTTGCGCCACACCCGGCTGAGCAGAAGCTAATTCACGCGTGGTATCGCGTACATTTCTCTGCAAATTGGAAAGGTCATCCGAGAGTTGCTGGCGATCCTGGGCCAGGCGGTCGCGCTCATGAAGCCGCGCCTGCATGGCAGCAAGATCCGTTGCGTTTGGGTCCGTCTGTTGGCCAGCGAAATTGTTGATGCGGCCGGCCTGCGCGCGTTCCTCTTGGGCGAGCCGAGTGGCTTCGCGCGCAAGAGAGTCCAATTTCTTGGAGGCCAACTGTTGCTGGGTGCCGGCGAGGAGATTAGACGCCTGACGCAACTGATCGGCAGCTTGCCGTGCGGTGCCCGTAACCTGGGAAGGACCGCCCGCGCGCTTCATGGTGTCGCCTGCCTGCTGCAGACGTTTCAGCGCTTGTTGGATTCGGGGATCGCCCAGTTGGCTTTGTGATGAGTCGGAAGAGGGCTTGCCAGCTGGCTGGCGAGAGGACGGCGTACCGCTGCGGCCATCCGCTGCCCCCTGCGACGAAGAGCTTTGCTGCTTTTGCGTATCTTGTGATGCCGCCCACGAGTCGTTCTGTCCGCCGTTTCGCGCTAATTGCTCCATTTGCCGCTGCAGTTGTTCGGCCTCGCGGCGCAAGATTTCCTGTTGCCAGCGTTCTTGGAAGCTCTGCTGAGGATTGTGCTGCTGGTTGGCCAAATCTTCCTGGCGTTTGACTAATGCATCGAGTTTCGCCAACGCGTCTTCCAATTCTTTTGCGTGCTGGTCGGCGGGAGAAGCGGTCTTCGCCGTCTCGTACTGGTTCTTTTCGGTGTCCAATTCCAGATCAAACAGACTGGCCAGATCACGGCCCGCATTGGAGCCGCCACCGCCACCGCGCTGGCCAAAGGCGACCTGGATTTGCCGGAAAGTGGCCTCGGCTCGTAGCAGCGCCTGCAGGGCTTTCTGCTCCAAGGGAATTGCGTCCATCCATTGCCTGCCCTTCAGTTTTTCGGCGGAGGGCTGCATCGCAGCGGCCGCATCCTGCATGTCCTTGTCGAAATCGGTGAACTCCTGATTCGCCGCAGAAAGGTCGCGGGACTGCATGCGGACGGAGAGAGCCAGAACCTGGTCGCGCAGCTTCTGCTGGGCCTCGGAGAGAAACTGACCAGAGGCTGCCGCATCCTTGGGAGTGGCGGTCTTATCATTCTGCTGCTTCCAGGTCGCGGCGATCAGTTCCTTCTCGCGCTTGGAGATCTCTGTCTGATTGCCGCTTCCTCCACCTCCGCTGCCACCACCGCTTTGTTGTGACTGCGAAAACTCGCGCTCAAAGGGTTCGACCTGAATGAAGCTAATATCGGTGCGAGCTTCGCTGTGACCGTCCTTCGCGGTTGCATAAAGGCTGACCAAATCGCCGGGGATGAGCTTGAAGTCCTCCAGGGGAAGGAGGTAAGAACCATCGGAGGTCTTGGCGCCCGGTGATCTGAGAAGGCTCACATCGCGATTCGGGCCGCCATTCACGGAGTAGTGTAGGTGCACGTCGCTGATGCCAAATTGGTCGTTGGCCTGTACGCGCACAGTTACCTCCTCGATGGGACTGGCTCGATAGTCGCCGCCCGGGCGCTCGATGGCGACCTCCGGCGGCATGGCCTTGTCGGTGGCGATAAAATAGTCCTCCGAGAGGCGTACCTGCTGGGATTCTTGCGTGCCGGCCACGTGGTAGGCGCCGTCTTTCTCCAAAGGAATCGAACCTTGATATTTGTTGTCCGTTCCACCCGTCAGAGTAATCATCTGGCCGCTGTCCAGGATGAGCCGTCCGTCTTTTAAGGAGCGATCCATCACCACTTCAATCTCGGCGTCCGTTCCTTCGACAGCACGCAGATCGCCGGAGTGTTCCTCCGTCTTAGGCTTTAGCCCGGTCCAGGAGGGATAGTGATAGGTGACGGTGATCTCTTTGACGGAGGGCAGGTCGACCACGCGGACCGTATAGTGAGGAGAGACGAGCGGTCCAGCAGCTACATAGTATTCGACGTTCTCCGGGAGTCCGGCAAAAACGAACTGAAAAGCCGCATCGCCTCCGGAATCCGGCTCGGCCTGCATGGTGACGGGTTCCCATACCGGAGAGTTCCGGTAGCGCGCGAAGAGTTGAGCTTTAGATGGACGCGCGCCGGTCACTCGAGCGGTGACGAGCTGATCACTGTTTCGTCGGACGGTCAGATCGCCCGGCGTGACCGTGATTTTGTAGAAGGGAACAGTGTTCCTGTACGGGGTCCAAAGCAGCGAAGCGCCATATCCGAGGTAGCCCGGCCCCTCAGCAATGATCCAAAGCAACACGAACAGGCAAGCGATGCCTGCGCCTCCAAGGGCGAATAGGCGCTTGTCCGGAACCAGGGAAGAGGGCGCGGTGGCCTGTGCACGCGCGATGGTATCGGCGGCGAGCAACTCCAGAAAGGGATCATTGTCCTTGCCTTCATGGTCCTTCCCTTCGCGGTCCTGGAAAGTGGTCAATCGTTGTTGAAGGTCAGGATTTATTGCTTCGGCGTTGCGCACCGCTTCCTGGCATGTCAAGTGAATCAGCGGCAGCGCGGCGCCAAATGCCGCTGCGGCCGCGAGTCCAAGGAAGACCGCCAATCGCGCAGCGGTTACGCCATGGGCCGGGAAGGCAAAGCGACTGAGGATGAAGACTAATACAACGGTGAGACTTAGAGCAGTGCCGGTAAAGATGGCAGCGCCGCGCAGCCAAGCTCCCAGCCGCAGTCTCTGCTGCAGCCGCGCGATATAAAGATTGAGATCGCTGCGGTTGCTCATACTTCCTCCCGTTGCGTGCCCATATAAACGCCGGCAAGAACGGTTTCCGCCACCGCGACGGCGAATGCAAATAGCATAACCCACCACCATAGACTGATGGTTCGATTTTTTGCATCGATCGATGCGGCTCCAGCGCTCTGATCTGCCCCGCCTCCGGAACTGCCGCTCCACAGGCGTTGCACATCCTCCGGCAGCGGTTGCAGATCGGATTCGCGCCGGTCCGGATTCACGCCGATAAGCGCGTCACGGCCATTCGCAAATCGAATCCGGTAGAATCCCGCGCGCTCCAACCGAACGGATTGCGCCGTCCGAGCTTCGCTCAGAGAGAGCGGCCTGCGCCCGTCCGGGTCGATCACTTCCACGTTTGGCACTGCACGCACGGGCTCTGCCGCTGCCCGCAGCTGCAAGAAGGAATCCA
>CAZILJ010000640.1:0-9806 GCA_964539915.1 uncultured Acidobacteriaceae bacterium
TGTCGTGCATGAAACTCGGACATTTGCGGCTCAAAGCGGCGATCCTTCGTCGTGGCCGATGCGTCCAGTCCAGCCTTCCAGAAACCCACGCCGAGGCCGGCGAGGTAAGCGGCCCCCAGCGCCGTCGTTTCCGTCACCGCCGGGCGCACGACCGACGCTCCGAGAATGTCCGATTGAAATTGCATGAGGCAGTCGTTGGCAGCGGCCCCGCCATCCACGCGTAGCTCCTGCACTGATGCCCCGGAATCGCGCCGCATCGCATCCAGCAGGTCGGCAACCTGGTAGGCAATGCTTTCGAGCGACGCGCGGGCGAGATGGCCGGCGGTGCTGCCGCGGGTGAGTCCAAACATTGAGCCACGGGCGTAAGAGTCCCAATGGGGTGCGCCCAATCCAACGAAGGCCGGTACGAAATAAACGCCGCCATTGTCAGGAACCGACATAGCGAGCGCCTCGACTTCTTCCGATCGCCGAATCAAACCAAGTCCATCGCGCAACCACTGAACGACTGCTCCGCCAACAAAGACGCTGCCCTCAAGTGCGTACTCAGTCACGTCTCCAATCTTCCAAGCGACCGTGGTGACCAGGCGATTGGAGGATGGTACGGCGCGCGTGCCAGAGTTTTGCAGCATGAAGCATCCCGTGCCGTATGTATTTTTTGTCAGGCCCGGTCGTATGCACCGTTGGCCAAACAAAGCTGCCTGCTGATCTCCCGCAATGCCTGCCAGAGGAATGCCCTCCAATCCTTTCACCGCAGCCACCTCTCCATAGATCTCGCTGGAGGACCGCACGGCCGGCATCATAGAGACTGGAACTCGAAACAGATCGAGAAGTTCGTGGTCCCATGCCCCGGTGTGAATATTGAAGAGCATGGTTCGGGAAGCGTTGCTGGCATCGGTCGCATAAACTCGCCCTGCGGTTAACTTCCAAAGCAGCCAAGTATCCACTGTGCCGAACGCAAGCTTGCCCGCTTCCGCATGCGCGCGCGCGTCGGGAACGTTCTCCAAAATCCACGAGATCTTGCTGGCGGAGAAATAAGAATCAATCAGCAGACCGGTGCGCTGCTGGATCAGCGGACTGTGCCCTTCACTTCGGAGCCGTTCGCAGAAATCAGCGGTGCGACGATCTTGCCAGACGATCGCGTTGCAGACGGGCTCTCCCGTCTCGCGACTCCAGACGATCGTAGTCTCGCGCTGGTTCGCAATGCCGATCGCGGCCACCTCCTGGGGGCGCGCTCGAACCTTCGCTAAGGCCTCCAAAGCCACTGCGACCTGAGAAGAAACGATCTGCTCCGGATCGTGCTCGACCCAGCCGGGCTGCGGAAAGATTTGAGCAAATTCTTGTTGAGCGACTGAGCGAATTGTTCCTTCCTGATCGAACAGGAGAGCTCGCGAACTCGTCGTGCCCTGGTCGAGCGCTAGAACGTATTGCACGGTACCTCCTCTTGGCTCTTTTCCTGGTTCTTGCGTTCGCACCCTAGCAAACCTTTTGTATTGCACGGTTCACAGTCGGGGTCGCAAGAAACGGCGAATTCCAAAGTCGTAGATGGCTGCGCCCGCCAACCCTCCGAGCAGAGGAGCGACGACGGGGATCCACCACACGCGGGTTCCATCGGTGAGGCCATTGTTCCGAAAGCCCGCGACGACGGTAAAAAGTCGGGGGCCAAAGTCGCGTGCGGGATTGATGGCATAGCCGTGCATGACGCCAAAGCTCATCCCGATCGCGACCACCACTAACCCGATCAGCGCAGGAGCAAGATTCGACCCCGGAGGCGCGTTCCATTCATCGACGATCGCGAAGATGAGAAGAATCAGCAGGCCCGTACCGATGACCTGGTCGAGAAAGCCTGCGGTTGGCACGGCTGGAAATGCCGGAAATGTGGTGAAGACTCCGGCAGTGCGCTCTAATTGCGGATCCGCCTGACGGAAAGCGGGCAGATAGTTCCAATACACAACCGCAGAGGCGAGGAACGCTCCTGCGGTTTGGGCGATGGAGTAGGGCAGCACCTTGCGCCACGAGAAGCCACGAAAAACCGCGAGAGCCACGGTCACCGCGGGATTCAGATGCGCCCCCGATATTTTGCCGGCAACGTAGACGCCCATGGTGACGGCCAGTCCCCAACCCAGCGTGATGTTCGTGAAGCCACCGTGGATGGTCTCTCCCGGATTTTTTGGCGGAAACAACACGACCATGGCAACGACTCCGTTGCCGAGGAGGATGAGCACAAAAGTGCCCAGGAACTCCGCGATCAACTCGCCTGTCAACGTGGGTCTCGAGTTCATTCGTTCTCCGGTGCTCCCGTGTAAGGGCGCTTCCAGCCGCGGAGTAGTCTACACTCTTCGACCGCCGTTTTTTGTCTGCTCGCGAAAGTAACGAGTACGGCCTTTCCCCCTTGACATTTCGGAGCAGGGCCGTAAGATAGAGAAATATTTATGCAGTTGTGTGAATATTTATTCATCATGAATAAAACACTCCGCCAACGGGCAGTTCTGGACGTGCTGAAGCACGGATCCATCGCCAGCCAGGAGGACCTTCAGCGACTCCTGCGCAAGCGTGGATTCAAGGTGGGGCAGGCCACCCTTTCGCGGGACATTCGCGATCTGAATCTGAGCAAAACCTCTCAGGGCTATTCCCTGCCCCACGGTGACGGGGGGGCCGGCATCGCACTCCCTCCGGTGTCGCGCCTGGTACGCGAATTCGTACTCGATGTCCGTTGCGCCCAAAACCTGCTGGTCATCAAGACCATCGTCGGCAGCGCGCAACCTGTGGCAGCGGCCCTGGACGAGACGGATTGGACTGAAGTTGTCGGCACGATCGCTGGAGACGACACGATTCTGATTGTTTGTCCGGACCGAGATGAGGCCCGGACACTGGCGGGACGGATCGAGGAAATGCTGAGCTAAATGTCCGCGAGACTAAAAACCGCAGTGCTTGGAGCGACCGGGTATTCCGGTCTGGAGCTTACGCGGATCCTTCTGCGTCATCCGAGACTGGAAAAACCAGCTCTGCTTCGGCGCTCTGGGGACAACGGGTCTGCCTCAGACTTGGCCGACGTGTTTCCTGCTCTTTCTGGCAACGGTGGCTATCCGCTGCACTCGCTCTCCTGGCCTGCCCTGATGCAGCAGGGAGTCGAACTGCTGTTTCTGGCGACACCCCATGATGCCTCGCGCGCGCTCGTGCCTGAGGCGCTGTCTCACGGCCTGCGGGTTATCGACCTGAGCGGCGCTTGGCGTTTGAAGCAGGAGCAACATCGGTTGATTTACGACTTCCAGGATTTGGATACGGTCACAGCCGCGGAACTTACAGAAAAAGCAGTCTACGGATTGCCCGAATTAAACAGCGATCGCATCGCGAACGCCGCGCTGGTAGCCAACCCCGGTTGTTACGCAACCTCGGTGATCCTCGCGCTGGCACCGCTGCTGAAGGCAGGAGTGGTCGATCGGAAGCGCGGCATCGTCTCCGACTCGAAGTCGGGGGTATCCGGGGCCGGCAAAGAACCGACCGCCAAAACGCATTTCGTATCGGTGGCAGACAACCTGTCGGCGTACTCCATTTTCAACCACCGGCATGTTGGCGAGATTGTCGAGCAACTCGCACTCAGCGATGAAGAATTGATCTTCACGCCGCACCTTCTTCCCATTCCGCGGGGGATTTTGTCGACGATTTACGTACACCTCAACCGCGAAATGACGCCGCTGGAAGTGGAGTCATGCTTTCGGAATTTCTATTCTGGCAAACGATGGGTACGCGTCTTTGAAACCCCGAAACTTCCGCAGGTGCAGTTTTGCCTGCAGACAAACTACTGTGATCTTGGCTTTTGCCTGGCCGCAGACGGTCGGCGACTGGTGTTGATCTCCTGCATCGACAACCTGTTAAAGGGCGCGGCCGGACAGGCTGTCCAGAACATGAACCTTATGTACGAGTGGTCAGAAGACGAGGGACTGCAGTGACAATTGTGATCAAAGTTGGCGGCGCCGCGCTGGAGGATGCTCTTACCCTCCGCAAATGCGCTCGGGCGATTGCGGAACTGGCGCAGGATGGGCATCGCGTGGCCGTGGTTCACGGGGGCGGAATCGCATTGACGCGCATGCTGAAACGACTCGGAAAGCAGAGCGAGTTTATCGGCGGGCTGCGCGTCACCGATGCCGAGACTCGCGATGTTGCTTTGATGGTCCTGGGCGGGATGATCAACAAGAAACTTGTGGCGGCAATTCAGTCGGCGGGCATGCCGGCGGTCGGATTCTGCGGTGGCGATGGCATGTCGTTCCGGGCGCGGCGGAAGCATGTTCGCGGGAACGATCTGGGATTCGTGGGTGAGATTTGTTTTGCGGAACCGTGCTGGATCGAAGCACTGTGGCAGCAGGGCGGGATCCCGGTTCTGGCTTCGCTCGCACTGGGAGCCGACGGGGAATATTACAACGTGAATGCGGATGAGATGGCGGCGGCCTGCGCCGCGGCCTGCCACGCGAACGCGTTGATTTTCCTCACCGATGTGCCGGGAGTGAAGGACGCTGAGGGAGCCGTGATTCCGTGGCTGAGCACGAAGCAGGCACAGGATCTGGCGGACGGATCGATCATCAGCGGCGGCATGTTACCCAAGCTGGAGGCCTGCCGGCAGGCGTTGAAGCACGGAGTGGGCAGAGTACGGATATTGCCCGCCGCCGAAGCGGAGGCTTTGCCGCAGTTTTACCTCACCAAACTGAATTGTGGAACAGAGGTCACCTGCGCATGAGATCAGAAATAACGTTTGAAGATAGGAGTGAGAGTTGAACAGTCCATTGCAGAGCAGAGCGTCGGCGGCGCCGGCGACATTTCCCAGCACTTTCTGGTGTCCCGACCTGGTATCGACCCGTGATCTCGGACCACAAGGGGTGCAGGCTGTGCTTCATCTGGCGGAACTGATGAAGTCGCGCCCTTCTGTGTTCCAACGATCGCTTGCGGGGAAACAAATGGTGATGTTCTTCGAGAAGCCTTCGCTCAGGACGCGCATCACGTTTGAAGCCGGGATGACGAGTCTTGGCGGCACGGCGATTTTTGTAGACCAGTCGCAGAGCCGGCTCGACGCACGCGAGCCCCTGAGCGACATCGCGCATAATCTCGAGCGCTGGGTGGACGTGATCGTGCTGCGCACCTTTGCGCAGGAAACCATCGAGGGCATGGCGCGCTACGCTTCGGTCCCGGTCATCAATGCGTTGAGCGACCTTGAGCATCCGTGCCAGGCGCTGGCGGATTATTTCAGTTTGCAGGAACGCTTCGGAGATTTAAAGAAGGTTACGCTGGCCTATGTGGGGGATGGCAACAACGTAGCGCATTCTCTCATGCTAACTTGTGCCTGCCTGGGATCTTCGATCCGGATCGCTACTCCGAAGAGCTACTCGCCGAGTGCGCAGATGGTTGCCGACGCGCGAAAAATTGCGAAGGAGACGGGTGGTCAAATCGAGTTACTGACCGACCCGTATGCGGCAGTGGCCGGAGCCGACGCCATTTATACCGACGCCTGGGCAAGTATGGGCCAGGAAAATGAAGCCGGCCAGCGCGCGGAAATATTTCCACCCTATCAAGTCAACCGTAAGCTGATGGCGGAAGCCGCGCCCCATGCGGCTTTCATGCACTGTCTGCCCGCGCATCGCGGGGAGGAAGTCACCGATGAAGTGATGGACTCGGAAAATTCAATCATCTTTGAGCAGGCGGAGAACCGCCTGCACGTTCAAAAATCTATTCTTTATTTATTGCTGGGAGGCGCGGTGCGCCTGCCCGTTAGGAGCGCTCATGCCTGAGAAAGTGGTTCTCGCTTATTCCGGTGGACTGGACACGTCGATCATTATTCCGTGGTTGAAAGAAAACTATTCCTACGATGTCATTGCCATGGTGGGCGATGTTGGGCAGGGCGATGACATTGAGGCGGTGGTCGAGAAAGCGTATGCGACCGGTGCCAGCAAAGTGATCGTCGAGGACCTGAGGGAAGAGTTCCTGACGGGATATGTGTTCCCGGCCCTGAAGGCCGGCGCCGTCTACGAGCACAAGTATCTGCTCGGGACTTCACTCGCGCGCCCGGTGATCGCGAAGCATCAGGTCGAAGTAGCCTTGCGTGAGGGCGCGACGGCGGTATCGCACGGATGCACAGGCAAGGGCAATGATCAGGTTCGCTTCGAACTGACCTACCAAGCGCTGGCTCCGGAGTTGAAGATTATCGCGCCATGGCGGGAGTGGTCCTTAAAGTCACGCGAAGACTGCCTCGACTACGCGGCGCAGCATGGCATTCCTGTAGCGGCAAGCCGCGAGAAGATTCACAGCCGCGACCGCAACCTGTGGCACATCAGCCACGAAGGCGGCGAATTAGAAGATGCCGGGAATGCGCCTCTGGCGACCACGTGGCAGATCACGCGATCCCCGCAGGAGGCACCCGATAAAGAAGAGCAGGTGCGCATCGGGTTCGCTCAAGGAGTTCCAATTTCAGTGAACGGGATGAAAATGGATCCCGTATCGCTGGTGGAGTTGCTGAACGAAATTGGCGCTCGCAACGCCATTGGCCGTGTGGACCTGGTCGAGAATCGCTTTGTCGGGATCAAGTCTCGCGGATGCTACGAGACTCCCGGGGGAACTCTGCTGATTGCGGCGCACCGCGAACTGGAAGCGCTTTGCCTGGAGCGCGAAGTCTCACACTTCAAGCAGCATATTGGGCTGAAGTACGCGGAAATGGTTTATTTCGGCCTGTGGTTTACTCCTTTGCGTGAGGCACTCGATGCTTTCGTCGAGAGCACACAGAAGGAGATGACGGGCAGTGTCACGCTGTCGCTGTACAAAGGAAATGTTTCCGTGGTGAGCCGCGAGTCCGAACACTCGCTCTATAACACCGATCTTTCATCGTTCACGATGGGTGACAGCTACGACCAGAAGGATGCGGCTGGTTTTATTCGCATTCTTGGATTGCCGTCGCGTTCGAGGGCGCGGTCGCGCGCGGAGGTTGCACGATGAAGATGTGGTCGGGAAGGTTCCGGCAACCGCTGGACCCTGATTTCGAGCGCTGGCAGGGTTCATTCGGCTTCGACCAACGGCTGCTGAGTCACGAGCTTGCGGCCAGCGGCGCGCATGCGCGTGCGCTGAAGAACGCCGGCGTAGTTTCGGCCGAAGAACTCATCAGTATTCTGCAAGGACTGGAGCAAATTGGCGAACGAGCGACCGCGTCGCCAGCGTTTCTCGACGACGGTGAAGCGGAAGACGTCCATCACTTCGTGGAGCAGCAACTGGTCGCTCTGATCGGGGAAACCGGATACAAGCTGCACAGCGGCCGCAGCCGCAATGAGCAGATCGCGACGGATCTGCGACTGTACGTGCGAGCGACGATCGATCAACTAAGGCACGAGTTGGCAGAACTGTGCGGCGTCTTGGCGGATCGTGCGGAGCAGGCCGCGGATGCCGCCATGCCCGCGTATACACACCTGCAAAGGGCGGAACCGGTTCTGCTTGGGCATTGGCTGCTGGCTTACGTTGAAATGTTTTTGCGGGACGCGGAGAGGCTGGCGGACTGCCGCAAGAGGTTGAATATATGTCCGCTGGGATCAGGTGCCGTAGCCGGCGCGACCCTGCCGCTGGACCGGGGATTGATGGCCGACAATCTTGGGTTTAACGGTGTTACTTCGAACAGTATTGACGCCACCAGCGATCGGGATTTTGCGCTGGAGTTTGTTAACGCGCTGTCGCTACTGGCCTTGCACCTGAGCCGTTGGGCAGAGGAGATGATTTTATTTTCCTCGCAGGAATACGCCTTTCTAGGCCTGCCCGAGGCTTATTCGACCGGCAGCAGTGCGATGCCGCAGAAGAAGAACCCTGATCTTCTCGAATTGGTTCGGGGTAAAAGCGGGCGCGTCATGGGAAATGCCGTCGCTTTGATGGTTGCCGTGAAGGGTCTGCCCTTGGCCTACAACAAAGATCTGCAGGAAACGCAGGAACCTTTGTTTGACTCTTCTGACACTCTTCTGCAGATGCTGCCGCTGGTAACCGGATGGATGAAAGCGGTGGAATTTCATAAGGAGCACATGCATCAGGCGGCGCAGTCAGGATTCATGAACGCGTGGGCAGGGGCAACCTACCTGGTGAAGCGGGGGGTTCCTTCTCGGCTGGCGCACGAGCGGATCGGAAAGGCGGTGAAGATCTGTATTGAAAGGAATTGCGAACTTCAGGACTTGCCACTCGAGGAACTGCAATCGCTGAGCCCGGCTTTTGATCAGGACTTTTACGAATCGTTGAAGTTGGCTTCCGTGCTCGCGGTCCACGATGTTCCGGGAGGCACGGCACCAAGCCGGGTGCGTCATGCACTTGGCATGACGAGGAAGAGGATCGAGTCCATTCGCGAGGAGGCCCATGCGCACGCGTAAAGCAATCTTGCCAGACGCACAGCAGATTCACGAGTTGATCGCCGCGTACTCCGGCGACGGAACGCTGTTGCCGCGCACCCTGCCAGAAATTTGCGAGAACGTCAGAGACTTCGTGGTTCTCGAAGATGAGAGACGCATTATCGGCTGTGGAGCGCTGCACCTTTACGGCACGCACCTGGCCGAGATTCGCTCGATTACGGTCGCGCCCTGGGCTCAGGGAAAAGGCGGGGGCGGTCGCCTCGTGAAAACCCTTCTCGCCGAGGCGAGGCGCCACCGCGTGGATTGCATATGCCTGTTCACGCGTAAGCCAGACTTTTTTGCGGGTCAGGGTTTTTCGGTCGCACAGCGCGAAGATCTGCCCGACAAGATCTACAAGGACTGTCACGCTTGTCCCAGGTTTCATTGCTGCGATGAAGTGGCTATGGTGCGCGGAGAACTGCCCAAGTTCGCGATTCTGCCTGAACCTGCGAATTGGCTGGTAAAGCTGCAGGGATGGTCGCCGGATCTTGGAGACCAGTCAGGCTCCAGGTGAGTTCCGCTTTCCTTAGGCGCTTTTAGAGTGCTGCGCGAGTTCGCCTACATTCGGTCGTGTCACGGATCGAATGCCCGTGCAGAGGGGATCTCGCGGATACAGAACCAGTTCAGCCTTGCGGTTCACCCAGCCTGAACCTTTATTCTGGGATGTACCTTGCCTCCCGCACTGAAATTCTGCCTTGCCGCCTGGCTTGAAGATCCGGAGCAGGGGTTCGGTGGAATGCGGGTACAGGGGCAGGAAAACGCAGTTTCTATTTGACGTCGCCTGTCCCCTCAAAGCGCATCCCTGCCAGCGGTTTGCCGGAGGCGAGAAACTCTCGAATGCCTGATCGGTTCGGGCCAGCCTGTTCAGATAGGTTGCTTAAACCCTGCTGAAAACAGATGCCAGTAACGTCCTTGCCCAACTCGGACGAAATAGGCTGCACGAAGTGCTCCGCCAGCAAGGGAATGTCCTCGCGCCGTTCGCGCAGGGGGTGGCAGGCGAATCTCAATCACGTTGAGGCGATCGTACAGATCCTCGCGAAACCTTCCCTGCTGCGCTTCTTCCGCAAGGTCCTGGTTAGTGGCGGCGATAATGCGCACATCGACCTCGACCCTTCTCATTGCCTCCAGCGCGGCCGAAAGCGGCGCTCCTGCAAGAGCCGTAAAAGGCCGGCCTGCAGCCTGGGAGGGATGTCGCCGATCTCATCGAGAAAGGTCGTGCCTCCATGAGCCAATTCAAACTTCCCGTGCTTTGGCGGCGGCCCCGGTGAAGGCACCCTTTTCCTAACCGAACAACTCACTCTCCAGAAGAGTTTCGGTCAGCGCGGCGCAACTCACAGCAATGAATGGCTTCTCCGCGATTGCCGGAGAAATGGACTGCCCGCGCCACCAGTCCCCTGTACCGCTTTCTCCTCGAAT
>CAZILJ010000641.1:0-3623 GCA_964539915.1 uncultured Acidobacteriaceae bacterium
GAACTCATGGGTGCTGCGCGTTGCCGGGAATCCCGCAGGCTACGCAAGCCAGGTGCGCGCCGCGATCAAAGATGTGAGCCCGCACCTGCTGATCACTGATCTGCAACCGGCGGACGAGTTGCTGAACCATGCTCAGGCGCAGACGACCTTCTCGCTGCTGCTGATCGGCGTCTTCGCCGTCATCCCCGGAGTGCTCGCCGGAATCGGGCTCTACGGCGTGCTTTCCACCGCCGTGCGGCAGCGCACACCGGAGATTGGCGTGCGCATGGCCCTCGGTGCGGGACGCCAAGGCATCTTCCGTCTCATCGTCGGCCAAGGCCTCGGTTTGAGTGCAATTGGGGTGCTCATCGGCGTCATCGCCGCACTGATCCTCATGCAACTAATGCGGACAATGCTCGTCGGCGTGAAGCCTACCGATCCGCTCACACTTGGGGCCACCATGCTGCTCTATTTCGCAATCGCGACAGCGTCATCATGGATCCCCGCAAACCGCGCAGCTGGAGTTGACCCAAACCAGGCGCTGAGAGAAGAGTGAACTCTCTTGATCAGCGAAGAACCAAACCCCAGGTGCCTTTGTAGGCGACATGATCGTGCTACGTTTGCGTCCGAATGGTCGGCTAACCTTCTTTGATCGTAAAAGGTTCATCAAGGCTTTACGGAAAAGATTCTGATCCCAAACTCCTGGCTAAGGTGGAGCGGCGTACGCGAAGAAAACGTTCGTCTGCTGTGTTTTTTTCAGGAGCACCGCATGCGCGGAATTCCTTGTTACCATTGCGACGATGGGCAAAGCCAAGTCGAAGGAATCAGAGAGCGGCAAATTGCGGATCGGCGATGACTGGAATGCTATCCGTATCATTGCGCTCTCGCAAAGCAATCCGCTGAAGGCCATCGCGGAGTTCGTCGAGAACAGCATCGATGCCCACGCCAAGACCATTGCCATCACGCGCGGCCGCGAGCACGGGGGGCACTATCTGACGGTGAAGGACGATGGCGACGGCGTTCCCCGCGATCCGAACGGGGTGCCTGACTTCAAGTACGTCGCGACTCATATCTGCGACTCGATCAAGCGACGCCTGAAGGCAGATGGCGCTGGGGGTTTGCAAGGAGAATTTGGCATCGGTCTGTTGAGCTTTTGGACCGTGGGCGATACGCTCGCGATGACTTCTAGCAGTGCCGATCAGCGGGTCTACCAGATGGTTATGAGCAAAGGGGATCCGCGCTACACCGTGAAGCCGCGACGGGTGCTTTTTGCTGAGCCGGGCACCGAGCTCAAGATCAGTCCCTTGCTCGACGGGATCCGTAGCTTGAGTGGGGAGAAGATCCAGTGGTATCTGGCCGCGGAGCTGCGCGACCGGATCCGTGCTACTCAGGTTCGTGTAACGGTGATCGACAAGCTTGCGCGCAAACAGTTCCAAGTCGAGCCGCGGCAGTTCGAAGGACGATTGCTCCATCAACTACCGACAGTTCGCTCGCCGTTCGGTGAGGCGTATGCCGAACTGTATCTCGCCGAGCCCGCCGAGAACTGCCGGGTCTCCCTTACCCGAGGTGGCACGCGTGTGATCGAGGATATGGGTACGCTGCCTGGCTTGGAGCGCGCGCCGTGGAACTCGCGTCACTTGCAGGGCCTGATCGATGTGCCCTACCTGAATCTCACACCCGGCACGCGTTCCGGGGTAGTTCACGATGAACGTTATGGGGCGTTTACGGAGGCTTTGGCGCCCCTCGAAGAACACCTCAATGGCCTTATCGACGCCCAGCGGCGCGCCGAGGAAGAGCAGGCGAACCGGGAGTCCCTGCGGGCGATCCAGCGTGCGTTTCGCGAGGCCATGCTGGTCTTGCCGCCCGAGGAATACGATTGGTTTGAGATCCAGTCACGCTCGCCGCAAGCGGCCGGTGCCGGCGATCTGCCGGAACAACGCGTGGAAGCCGCTGTTGAGAAGGAGGGGTCGGTGCCGAGTGTTCCGGAACCGAGCGGAGGTGAATCCGCCCAGCTTCAATTTTTCGAGTATGCTGGACCTTTGCACACCGTCGTGATTTCGCCGGCGACGAGCACATTGACGGTGAACCACAGTCGGGGCTTTCGCGCCCTGCCGCGGGATCGCTCGCGCCGGCGAGTCGAGCAGGATTTGATATTTACCTGGGAGATCGTCGAAGGGAGCGGCGCACTCTCGTCCCTCTCCGATCAAGAAGTGAGCTTCCAGGCTCCGTCGTCGCCCGGCCTCGTGCGTTTGTCCGTCGACGCCTCGCAGCACGAGGCGCGCTGCCGGGCGGAGGCACTGATCACCGTCACCGACAGCCTTGATGCGGCTATCGGCCCGGCTGTCGTCAATGCCCGCGGCTTACCAGGCTACACATTTGAACGAGCCGCCGGGGAACTGTGGCGCTCGCGATTTGATGCTGAGCGGAACCTGATCGTGGTGAATAACGGGCATCGCGATTTTGTCTTCGCGACGCGCAGCCGGGCGCTCCAGCTGCGGTATCTTGTGCGGCTCTATGTCAAGGAGTTGGTGCTCATGAATTTCAGGGGACTGCCTGCCGAACAATTGATGGAGCGCATGATTGAACTCTCACTCTATGTCGAAGAGAAATTGAGGCCCACGTGACCGATGTACCGCCCTCGCGTCATTGCACGAAACCCTTTCGCTGGGTCCGAAGGTCAATGACTGACCCGGCAATTCCCCGGCTGCGTCCGGTTGTGCATCTGCGCCACTAGAAAATCCCACCTGCAGTGTCTTCTCCGGCTGAAGTGCTACACTAGCTGCCACTCCAACACTCGGAGCCAGCCGTTGGAATTCCAGTCTTTTGACGCGTCCTACGTCGAACGTCTTCGTACAGGAGACTTCCGAACCCAGGAACATTTTGTGGCATATTTCAACGAGTTGATACAGCTGAAACTGCGCTCTCGCCTGCATTCGCCTCAGGCGATTGAAGATGTCCGGCAGGAAACTTATACCCGCGTCTTTGCCGCCTTGCGTGCTGGAAAAATCCGCCAACCGGACCGACTCGGCGCCTTCGTGAACTCCATGTGCAACAACGTCCTGATGGAGCACCACCGCTTTTCCTCGCGCGCTAGTTCCCTGGAAGACGAGGAACAACAGGATTTCCCATCCCCGCCCGTGGACGTGATTGCGGCCATCGACGCCAAGCAGATGGAAGCAAAGATCCGAGAAATTCTGGAAGAACTCTCTGAGAAAGACCGGCGCCTGCTGCGGGAAGTATTTCTCGAAGAACGTGACAAAGACGAAGTCTGCCGCGACTTTGGAGTCGACCGCGACTACCTCCGGGTGCTGCTGCACCGGGCTAAGCAGTCCTTCAAGTCTTTGTATTTGAAGAATATGGCAGCTCGTCCCCCAGGGGTCATGGCCGCAGGAGAACCCTGAGACTGGTTGAAACGTCTAACCGCCAGAACTCACTACTGGTTATGAGGGGAATCGACTAATGGATCACCATGAGGCAGTCCGCCAGAAAGCCACGGAACGGTATCTTCTGGATGACCTTGATGCCGAGGAGCGGGATCAGTTCGAAGAGCACCTGTTTGACTGCCAGGACTGTGCTCTGGACGTGCGTGCAGGAGCCATGTTCGTGGACCAGACCAAAGTCGTACTGGCGGAAGCCCACGTCGT